>JBMOEP010000347.1:0-2563 GCA_049314675.1 Phenylobacterium sp. | reverse complement strand
CCGGAACCGCGGCCGCCGAACAGGGCGGCGGGGGCGGACTGCCCCAGTTCGAGTTCGAGTATTGGGGTGGCCAGATCGTCTGGCTGCTACTGATCTTCATCGTCCTCTACACACTTATGTCGAGGGTCTTCATCCCGCGCCTTCGCAGGGTGCAGGACACCCGGGCCCAGACCATCGCCTCGGCGGTGGCCGAGGCCCGCAGGGTGCAGGATGAGGCGGACGCCCAGGCGGCCGCGGCCCGCGCCGAGATCGACCAGGCCCGCACCCGGGCCCGGTCGGTGGCGGCCGAGGCCAAGGCCAAGGCCAACGCAGAGTTCGCCGCCCGCCAGGCCGAAGCTGATGCCCGCATCGCCGAGGAAGTGGCCGCCGCCGAGACCCGCATCCGCGGCCTTCGCGACTCGGCCATGGCCAGCGTCGGTGACATCGCCGTCGAGACGGCCGGTGCCATGGTCCAGCGCCTGACCGGGACGGCGGTCTCCGCTGCCGACCTGCGCGCCGCCATCAAGGGAGCCGCCTGATGAATCCCTTCCACATCTCCTTCGATCCGAGCCAGGCGGACTTCTGGGTCGGGGTCGGCCTGCTGATCTTCCTGGGCATTGTCGTGTTCGTGGCCAAGGCCCCGCAGATGATCGCCGGCCTGCTCGACGCCAAGCGGGACACCATCCAGCACGACCTGGACGAGGCCGCCCGCATCCGCGCCGAGGCCGAGCGTCTCCTGGCCGAGCTGAAGGCCGAGCGCGTGGAAGCCGAGGCTCAGGTCCGGGGCATGCTGGCCGCGGCCGAGGAGCAGGCCCGGGCCTACGAGGCCGACGCCAAGGTCCGGCTGGAGGAGTCCCTGGCCCGTCGCCAGCTGCTGGCCGAGCGCAAGATCGCCAATGCCGAGGCCCAGGCCGAAGCCGAGGTTCGTGCCGCCGCCGTGGATCTCGCCGCCCACATGGCCGAGCGGGTCATGGCCGACCGCCTCGCTGGCACCAAGTCCGATCCCCTGGTGGATCGCGCCATTCCCCTGATCGCCGAAAAGCTCGGCTAAGGCCGTCAGGTCGCCGTCTTCCGGCGGCCCTTCGCCTTCTTTCGCGACTTCACGAGAAACCGGAATCGCTTGGGCAGGATCAGGCGTTCGATCCTGAGTGACTGTTGCCAGGCGAAGGGGACGAACTCTGGGTCCCGGCGCAGGAGCCGGCGGAGGGGTCGGACGAACCGGGGATGCCGGTTCTGGAAGCGGAGAAATTCCCGCTTCGCCCGGAAGGATCCCCTCAGCACCATCATCAGGCCGACAATTGCGACGGGCAGGCCGAAAGGGCCGGGAAGCGGCATACTGACCACCCCGCCCACCACCAGGATCAGACCGCCCACGGTCAGGCCCGTCCGCACGATCCGGGACAGGATGGTGCGCGCCAGGGCGTCCGCCTCGCGGTAGATCGACGATCTTTCCTTGGGCACCTCGGACACAGGCTTCAATTCTGCTGACACGAGACGGCGGAAGGGGTCCGGGTCTCCGTTGAGGCTGAGATATGGGAGGCTCCGGCGACAGGAGAATGGCGCCGGCGCAACACTGCGGCCGGCCCGTCCGCCCGGGGGGCGGAGGCGCGCCGAAGACGCGGGACCGGAGAAGTGTGAGCCACGGTCATCAGAACCCGAATCAGGGCCTCTGGCGGACCACTCCCGCCTCAGGCAGGACACAGGCTATGCGACCCCGGCCGGGGCGCGTAAAGCCGTCCGGGCCCGGGGGCGACCTCCCCCAGGCGGGCGGAAGCCGCTATTCGGCGGCGAGCGGCGCCGGCGCCACACCCGGCTCGGCCGGCCGCCAGGTCAGGCGTGGCTTGCGGGCGGCCAGGGTCTCGTCCAGGCGACGCAGGGGCGCCAGGTGCGGCGCAGAGGTGAACCGGTCCACATCCCCCGCCAGGGCGGCGCCGGCCAGGCCCAGAAGGGCGTCACAGAAGCGGTCAAGCTCGGCCAGGGACTCTGACTCCGTCGGCTCGATCAGCATGGCCCCGTGCACCACCAGCGGGAAGTACATGGTCATGGGGTGAAAGCCCTCGTCGATCATGGCCTTGGCGAAGTCGAGGGTGGTGACCCCCGTCCCCTCGAGCCATCGGTCGTCAAACAGGGCCTCGTGCATGCAGGGGCCATCGGGGAAGGCGGCGCTCATCACGCCCGACAGGCGGGCCTTGATGTAGTTGGCGTTCAGCACCGCATCCTCTGCCGCCTGGCGCAGGCCGTCAGCGCCGTGGCTGAGCATGTAGGCGTAGGCCCGGACGAACATGCCCATCTGGCCGTGGAAGGCGGTCATGCGCCCAAAGGCCTGGGCCGCCTCGGCCTCGGTCTCCTCCACCAGCCGGAAGCCGTCCTCGCCGTGGACGACCCAGGGGGTTGGGGCGAAGGGCGCCAGGGCCTCTGACAGGACCACCGGTCCCGAGCCCGGACCGCCGCCGCCGTGGGGGGTGGAGAAGGTCTTGTGCAGGTTGATATGCATGGCATCGACGCCGAGATCGCCCGGACGCACCTTGCCGACGATGGCGTTGTAATTGGCGCCATCGCAGTAGAAATAACCGCCAGCGGCATG
>JBMOEP010000346.1:0-2565 GCA_049314675.1 Phenylobacterium sp. | reverse complement strand
CCGGCCGGGCGCGGCTGCACCTGCTGGACGAGCAGGCTGGAGCCCTGGATGGCCTGGACTGGCCGGCCCTGGAGGCGGCGGACCCGGAACGGGCCCGGGCCCTGCGCGCGCGGCGGCTGGGCCTGTCGGAGACCCGGGAGCGCCTGGCCTTCGACCTGGCGCGCAAGGAACACGAGACCCGGATGGCCAATGAGGCGGCCGAGGCCGAGGCGGTGCTGGCCACCGGCCGGGCGCTGTCGGAGCAGATCGAGGGCTGGTCGCCGGCCCTGGCCGCCCAGCTGGCCGACTTCGCCCGCAACTTCGGCGTCGAGGCTGACGAGCTGAGGCAGATCAACGACCCGCGCCTGTGGCGGATCCTGCACCGGGCCCACCTGGGCGAGACCCTGGCCCGGCGCCTGGCCGAAGCCGACCGGCGGGCGGCGCGCCCGGCGGTGCGGCCTGCCGCAGACCCGGGACGGCCCGGCTCGGGCGTCCCCGGCCTGGATGACCGGATGGAGACGGGCGAGTGGATGCGCCGGCGCAACGCTGCCGGGCAGCGCGAAGGCCGTCGCCCACGGCCCTGAACGGACAGACTTTCCAGCGTCGCGAGCAGGCCCCTTCCCAGGGGATCTCGCGCCGCTCCCCCGGCGCACCGGCGCGGACCTGGAGACCTCCAGCACCGCCGCCCCGGAGCGCCTGAACGACCTGAACCCTGAAGCTGAAACCCCCGCCGGGCGTCGCCCGGAAAGGACACCTAATGCCCAATTCCCTGCTTTCGGCCGCCACGGTCACCCGTGAGGCCCTCCGCGTCGACTGAGGCGCCTTCGCGGGGCGACCCGCGTCGAAGAACGATGTGAATTCGGTGAACCCCTAAACAGCGCAAGCGCCCGGCCGCCCCTTCACCGCGGGCCCCGCGCTGCATGGATATACCGAGCCAAGCCCGGCCCCGCACGACGGGGGTGGGAAGGTGTAACGACTATCCCGGAAGGGAGTAGGGCCAAGCGGCCCGAAGCGCATCGCACCCCCGAAGGTCCCCTGGGCCTCGTGGGTGATGAGATAGTCTGCTCTGCGGCGGAAACCCGCAGCGGCCCGAAAGGGCGGTCCCGGCCCAGCGACCCGGGGTGAACACAAGGCCTGCACCAGAAACTGAACTTCGTCGGCACCATTTCGAGGGAGTACGACGACCGCTTCGCCCGCCAGGGCGCCAAGGTCGGCGACACCCTGAAGGTCCGCCTGCCCAACCAGTACGCCGTGCGTACCGGCCCGGCCCTGGCGACCCAGGACACCAACGAGACCAGCGTTGAGCTGAAGGTCCAGACCCAGAAGGGGGTGGACCTGAACTTCACCAGCGTCGACCTGACCATGAGCCTGGACGACTTTTCCGACCGGGTCCTGGAGCCCGCCATGAGCGTGCTGGCCGCCTCCATCGAGGCGGACGCCATGACCATGTACCAGGACGTGGCCAACCAGGTGAACAGCCAGGGGGCGGCCGCCAGCTTCCAGAAGGTCCTCCTGGGCCGGAAGATCCTGGTGGACAACCTGGCGCCCCTGGGCGGCCGGACGGCCAACCTGAACACCCAGGACAACATGGACCTGGTGGACGCCCTGAAGGGCCTGTTCAACGACTCCGACGCCGTGGCCAAGCAGTACCGCGAGGGCTATATGGGCCGCACGGCGGGGTTCGACTTCATGGAGAACACCCTGTGGCCGGCGCACCTGCGCGGCGCCGGCGCCGGCTACACCACCAACACCCTTTCGGCGGCCCTGCCGGCCAGCCCCAACCCGGTGACCGCCATCACGGTGGCGACGGGAACGGGGACCCTGGTCAAGGGCGATGTCTTCACCATCGCCGGGGTCATGCGGGTGCACCCGGAGACCAAGGTCAGCACCGGCGTGCAACAACAGTTCGTGGTGACCCAGACCCATCCGGGCGGGGCAGGCCTGGTGCAGATCTCGCCGCCCATCATCACCAACGGCCCGCAGCAGACGGTGACGATGGCCACCACCAACGCCGCCTCCCCGATCGCGGTGGCCGGGACGGCGAACACGGCCCACGGCCTGTCGATGCTCTATCACAAGAGCGCCTTCGCCTTTGCGACGGCGGACCTGGTGATGCCCCGGGGCGTCGACTTCTCGGCCCGGCAGACCTTCGACGGGATCTCGATGCGGATCGTGCGGCAGTACGACATCAACAGCGACAGGTTCCCCTGCCGGCTGGACGTCCTCTACGGCTACCGGACCCTGCGTCCGCAGCTGGCCTGCCGCCTGGCCTGTAACTGAGGCTGAAGGGCCCTCCCGCCTCCGGACGCGTTCCGGAGGCGGCGAGGGCGTCTTCCGTCCCCGCCTTCCCGCCCTTCCCAACTGACAGAGGAGACCCCCGCATGGGGCTGTCCACCTATCCCGACCTGAAGGCGGCGGTGGCCGACTGGCTGGACCGCGAGGACCTGGCCGGCCGGACCGGCGACTTCATCACCCTGGCTGAGGCGCGGCTGAACCGGCTGATGGGCTTTTCGGGCCTGACCGCCCGGGTCGCCCTGGAGGCCGGACCTGGCGAGGCCGAGCTGGCGGCCCCTGCCGACCTGCGCG
>JBMOEP010000345.1:0-2576 GCA_049314675.1 Phenylobacterium sp. | reverse complement strand
CGCTCGGTGGGTGCAGGACTGACAGGGCAAAGGCGGATCAGCGAGATCGTCATCGCCATGCGCCGGTGCCCGCAGCCGATCATCGCCTGCGTCGACGGTGCCGCCAGCGGGGGCGGCTTTGCCCTGGCCCTGGCCTCGGACGTGCGGATCGCGACACCTTCCCTCAAGATGAACGCCGCCTTCATCCGGATTGGCCTGTCGGCCTGCGACATCGGTGTCAGCTACTTCCTGCCCCGGATGGTGGGCAGTTCGGTAGCCGCGGAATACATGCTGACGGGGCGGTTCATGGGCGCCGAACGGGCCCTGCAGCTGGGCCTGATCAGCCGCATCGTCGACGCTGGCGCCCTTGAGGCCGAAGCCCGCGAGTTCGCCGCCGATATGCTGCACGCCACGCCCCTGGGCCTGCGGCTCACCAAGGAGGCCCTCAACCACGCCATCGACGCCCAGGGCCTGGAGGCGGCCATCGCCATGGAGGACCGCAACCAGATCCTCTGCGCCCAGGACGGGGATTTCGCCGAGGGCGTCCGCGCCTTCCTGGAGAAGCGCAAGCCGGTCTACGTAACTCGCGAAAACTGATCCACAGAAGGTTCGGCCGGACCCGGTCCGGATCACTTGTTCGCCACATGTTCCGGTGATATCCGGAGCTTTCTTCAAGGGGGAATCCGCCGTCCCGGCCTCCGGGCGGCGACCGGACACCATGTCGGACGAACAGAACTTCATCCGGGTGCGGGGTGCCCGCGAGCACAACCTGAAGGATGTCGACATCGACATCCCCCGGGGGAAGCTCGTCGTCATGACGGGCCTGTCGGGGTCCGGGAAGAGCTCCCTGGCATTCGACACCATCTACGCCGAGGGCCAAAGGCGCTATGTCGAGAGCCTCTCGGCCTATGCGCGCCAGTTCCTCGAACTGATGAGCAAGCCGGACGTCGACCTGATCGAGGGCCTGTCTCCGGCCATCTCCATCGAACAGAAGACCACCAGCCGGAACCCGCGCTCGACCGTCGGCACGGTCACCGAGATTCACGACTACATGCGCCTGCTCTGGGCGCGGGTGGGAATCCCGTATTCGCCGGCCACGGGCCTGCCAATCGAAAGCCAGACCGTCTCGCAGATGGTGGACAAGCTGTCCGCCCTGCCCGAGGGCGAGCGGGTCTACCTCCTGGCGCCCGTGGTCCGGGGACGGAAGGGCGAATACCGGCGGGAGATCGCCGAGTGGCAGAAGGCGGGCTTCCAGCGCCTGAAGATCAATGGCGTCTTCCATCCCATTGAGGACGCGCCAGTCCTCGATAAGAAGTTCAAGCACGACATCGACATCGTCGTCGATCGCCTGGTCACGCGTTCCGGCCTCGAGAGCCGCTATGCAGACTCCCTGGAGACCGCACTGAAGCTTGCCGATGGGATTGCGGTGGCCGAATGGGCCGACATCGCCGAGGGGCAGGCGGAACCCCGCCGGATGATCTTCTCGGAGAAGTTCGCCTGCCCGGTGTCGGGCTTCACCATCTCCGAGATCGAACCGCGCCTGTTCTCGTTCAACAATCCCTTCGGAGCCTGTCCCACCTGCGACGGCCTCGGGGCCCGGCTGACCTTTGACGGGGACAGGGTCGTCCCCGACCGTAGCCGGACCCTGCACGGCGGGGCCATAGCGCCCTGGTCCAAGGGTCCCTCCCCGCTCTACACCCAGACCCTGCAGGCCCTGGCCCGCCACTATGGCTTCTCCATGGATATGCCCTGGTCGGACCTGCCGGAGGCTGCGCGCAAGGTCGTCCTCCAGGGGTCCGGTGGCAAAAAGGTCCTCTTCGTCTACGACGACAACGCCCGGAAGTACGAGGTCAACAAGACCTTCGAGGGCGTGCTTCCCAATCTCGAACGGCGCTGGCGGGAGACCGATTCCGCCTGGGTCCGGGAGGAGCTGGGGCGCTTCCAGTCCGAGACCCCCTGCGAGGCCTGCGAGGGCTATCGTCTCAAGCCCGAGTCCCTGGCGGTGCGCATCGACGGGCGGCATATCGGCGAGGTCTCCCGCCTGGCTATCCGGGAGGCCGGGACCTGGTTCACGGAACTCGAGACCCGCCTGACGCCCAAGCAGATGGAGATCGCCCGGAGGATCCTGAAGGAGATCAACGACCGGCTCAGGTTCCTGGTCAATGTCGGCCTCGACTATCTGAACCTGTCCCGAGCCTCGGGCACACTCTCGGGCGGCGAGAGCCAGAGAATCCGCCTGGCCAGCCAGATCGGATCCGGCCTGACCGGGGTGCTCTACGTCCTCGACGAGCCCTCCATCGGCCTGCACCAGAGGGACAATACCCGGCTGCTGGACAGCCTGAGGGGCCTGCGCGACCTGGGCAATTCGGTCCTGGTGGTCGAGCATGACGAAGAGGCCATCCTCACCGCCGACTACGTCATCGACATGGGCCCCGGCGCCGGGATCCACGGCGGACATGTGGTCAGCCAGGGTCGGCCAGCCGAGATCATGGCCGATCCGGCCAGCGTCACAGGGCGCTATCTGTGCGGGACGGAGGAGATCCCCCTTCCCGACCAGCGGCGCCCGACCCATCGCAACCGGGTGCTGAAGGTCATCG
>JBMOEP010000344.1:0-2578 GCA_049314675.1 Phenylobacterium sp. | reverse complement strand
CGCCGCTGCCCAGGGACTATTGATCGCCTTCATCTTCACTTGGCCACCCCTGGCCCGCGCCGGGCGAACCCCGCCCGCCGCCATCTGGCGGACCGATCTTGAGCCCGCCGCCCGCATGTCCCGGAGGGACGCGGCCATTGTCGGGACCGCCGCGGCGGCCTCCGTGGCCCTGGCCCTGGCAACCACGGATGGGCCGCTCTTTTCCGCCGGAGTGCTGGCGGCGACGGGGGGCGTCCTCCTCCTGCTCCTGCTGGTGGGGCTTGGCGTCAGGACCCTGGCCCAACGCCTGCCCCGCCCCGCTTCGCCCCTTTTGAGGCTGGCGGTGTCCAACTTGCATCGTCCAGGTGCCCAGACTTCCGCCCTGGTCATCGCCATCGGCCTGTCCCTGACCCTCTTCGTCCTGATTGCAGCCATCCAGACCAGCCTCGATGCGGAAATCGCCCGGTCGGTTCCCAAGCGCGCACCCGCCCAGTTCGTCCTGGACGTGCCGTCTTCGGGCGCCACGGCTTTCCGCGAGGCCGTTCAGCGGGCAGCGCCCGGAGCCGAGGTCGACCTCGTCCCAGCTCTGCGCGGGACAATCACGGCCTATGGAAACCAGCGGGTCAGGGACATGCAGATCCTCCCCCGGGAGGCCTGGGTCCTGCGCGGCGAAAGGGGTGTGACCTACGCCGGGACCCTACCGGAAGGCAGTCGCATCACGGCGGGTGCCTGGTGGCCGGCAGACTACCAGGGACCGCCTCTCGTCTCCCTCGATGAGCGGGTGGCGGAGGCCCTTGCCCTGCAGGTGGGCGATACCCTGACGGTCAGTGTCCTGGGCCGGGAAATCCCCGCGCGCATCGCCTCCCTCCGCAAGATCGACTGGGAAACCCTGGGCTTCAACTACATGATGGTCTTCCCGCCGAGCACGCTTGCCCAGGCGCCCCACACCCTGGCGGGATCGATCAGCCTTCCGCCGGACAAGGAGACGGCTTCGGCGCGGGCCATCCTGGCGGCCTTTCCCGGCGCCTCGGTGATCTCCGTCCGCGAAGTGATCGGCCAGGCGCGCGTCCTTCTCGACCAGATGGCCCTGGCGGTTACTGCAGCCGCCTCAGTGACCCTGCTGGCCGGCATGGCGGTGCTGACCGGGGCCGTGGCCGCCGCGCGCCAGGCCCGTACCTACGACGCCGTCATCCTCAAGACCCTGGGCGCCACCCGGGGACAGCTGCTGGCCGTGCAGGCCCTCGAGTTCGGGCTCCTCGGCCTGCTCCTGGGCGGGGTCGCCCTCGCGGCCGGCTTGTCCGGGGCCTGGTGGATCATTGTCCAGGTCTTCGAGTTCACCTGGGCGCCGGACTGGGGCCGTGTCCTGGGGTCGGTCGCCGTGGGCCTTGTCGTCACCCTGGCCCTGAGTCTGGCCGGGGCCCTGCCCATCCTGTCCGCCCGGCCGGCGAGCGCCCTCCGCTCCGTCTAGGCTGCAGACAGGAGGCTGGCGCCGCACAGACGAGGTCCATCACCTCGCCCTGCTGCTGCAGGAGGTTGTCCTTGGGGCCCTGGCAACGGCCGGCTTCCGCAGCCAGGGCCTGACGGGTTACGGCGACCGCGCCCTGCCAGCAGGCCTGTCGGTCTATCGCGCCCTTCGAAACGGATCCTGCGTCCGGACCAGGACGTCAGGCCAAGGTCCGAACCGGGCGCGGCCCTTGACGAGACGGCGCTTTTCGCCGCCACTCTCCATACCACCTGTTCAAAAGGTGGACTGGGAGGAAGTCCAATGCCCGTCGACGAGGCCCGTCCGGATTCATCTGAGCCGCCGCCACTGCGTCTTCGCACCAAGCTGGCCTTCGGGATCGGCAGTGCGGCGGAAACCATCGCCCTGTTCTCACTCGGGTCCTACGCCCTGCTCTACTACAATCAGGTGCTGGGACTTCCCGGGTGGCTGGGCGGGCTGGCCATCTCGCTCTCCTTCGTCGTGGACGGGTTCGCCGACCCGGTGATCGGCTCGATCTCAGACCGCACACGGTCCCGCTTCGGACGCCGGCATCCCTTCATGTACGCCGCGCCCATACCTATCGCCCTCTTCTTCCTGGCCATCTTCAACCCGCCGGATGGCCTCAGCCACACCCTGCTCTTCCTCTGGTTCACCGGGTCGGTAATCGGGCTGCGGGTGGCCATGAGCGTCTTCCACACCCCGCACCTGGCCTTCGGGGGCGAGTTGTCGGAGTCCTACATCGAGCGCACCAAGGTGATGGCGTGGAACAACTTCTCCACCTGGATCGGCGGGACCTCGATCTCGCTCATCGCCCTCACCTTCTTCTTCAAGGCGACGCCGGACTATCCGCGGGGCCTTCTGAATCCAGAGCCCTACCTGTCCTTCTCCCTGCTGGCCGCCGGCGCGACCCTGACCATTCTCTTCGCCTCGGCCTGGTTCACGCGCGACCAGATTCCGCGTTTGCCGAGGCCCCCGGCGGACCAGCCGCCCTTCTCCCCCTTCGAGTTCCTGAAGGACGTCGGCAAGGTCCTGGCCAACCGCAACTATGTCTGGCTCCTCGCCGGCCTCTTCGCCCTGTCCCTGATGACCGGCATCCGCGACACCTTGGGGCTCTAC
>JBMOEP010000343.1:0-2616 GCA_049314675.1 Phenylobacterium sp. | reverse complement strand
CCACCCAACTACGCCCTGGGGCGCCGGTCAGCGGGCTCGACCCTGGGTTCGGCCGAGGACAGGGCCGCCCTCAGCCAGGATGTCGCTCAGGGCTAGGGCGTCTTCCGCAAGGTCCGGGGGTCAGGCTCTTCGGGCGAAGGCGTTTCGCAGGATGGCGGCGAGGCGAGGCGGCCCCTGCGCCAGGGCGCCGGTCCTGTAGGCCTGGACGCCGATCCAGATCGCGCCGGCCGTGGTCGCAGCCATGAGGGCCAGCCCGGTCGCGACCTCCCAGACCGGTGCGCCGTCGGCGATCCTCAGAAGCATCAGGAAGGGCGTAAAGGGCGGGAAGAGGGCCGCGGCCCGGAGGAAGGGCGAGTCGGGCGCCTGCAGGGCGGAGATCACCAGGATCAGAGGCACCACCATCATCAGGCTCAGGGGTGTGGCGAGGCTCTGGGCTTCCCGGGGTGTTTCGCAAAAGGCGGCCAGCCCGGCGAAGATCGATCCGTAGAGCAGGAAGCCGGACGCCAGGAAGAGCGCCGCCCAACCCAGGAGACCGTTATCGAAGATCGCCCCCACCGCCTCCCGGGCGATACCGGCCGGCAGATGGCCCGCCGCCAGGACTCCCACCCCGGCCAGTGCGCCCAGGACGGTGAGGAACAGGCACAGGACCCCGAGGACCTTGCCGAGCAGCAGTTCCGCCGGGTGCGCCGAGGTCACCAGGACCTCGATGACCCGACTGGACTTCTCTTCGACGACGCTGGTCAGGATCATCCCGGACCCCGCCAGGATCAGGGAGACCAGCAGATAGCTGACCCCCAGGGCGGCGAGTTGAGGCAGACGGTCGGTAAAGGTGACCTTCCCGGTCCGGGACTCCGGCGAGTAGGTCTGGACGTCGATTCCCGCCTCGGACACCCGCCGGATGTCCGCAGCGGAAAGACCGAGGGCCTTCATCCGCCGCTCGCGGGACCACTCCGACAGGTCGTCCTCCAGGGATCCGGAAAGGTCGATCAGGCGCGCCCTTGGCGTCCAGAGCCTGGCCTCGACCGCATCCGCCCCGCCCGCCAGGACGAGGATGATCGGCGGGTTCGCATCGGGATCCTGCGCCCGGTAGAAGGCCTGGATGCGCGCACCGGCGTCCTGCGGCGTCCGAACGCCGACCAGCCCGGGCGGCGGCGGCGCCAGGACCGCGGCCTGCTCCTGGGGCAGGTTCCGGGTCCGGCCTTCCCGGATCTTCGCCTCCAGATATCGGCCCGGTCCTTCCGGCCCGATCCCGGTGAGGTCGAGGATGACCACCCTGGGGGCGGGCGTGTGGTGGGACAGAAGGCTGGGCAGGACAGCCGTCGCGACGAAGACCAGCGGCAGGATCAGCAGGGCGATAAAGAAGCCCGGTGTCAGCAGGTAGGCGAGATACTCCCGCCTCAGGATCAGAAGCAGACGTCTCATGCGCCGGCGACCTCCGGAAGGCTCTGGCCGGCGCCTGTCAGCAGCAGGAAGGCCTCATGCAGGCCGGGTTCCCGGGATTCGAATCGCCGCACGGCCAGGCCGGCCCGGAAGGCGGCGGAGAGGGTCTCGTGCGCCTCGGCGCCCGGCGCCAGTTCGACCTCCAGGCGACGGTCGCCCTCGTTCGCGGCCGAGCCTGCGGCGTCGACGGCGACCACGCCCGGCAGGCCCCGGATGTCGGAAACCTCCAGCCCGCCTTCCAGCACCAGCCGGCCGGGCGCCCGGCTCCGGGCCTCCTGGACGGTCCCGTCGAAGACCTTGCGGCCGCCGGCCAGCAGGAGGATCCGGTCGCAGAGGCGCTCGGCATGCGACATCACGTGTGTCGAGAAGACAATGGTGGCGCCGTTTCGCGAGCGCTCGAGGATCAGGGCCTCCAGGCCCTGCTGGTGTGTCGGGTCCAGCCCGGAGAAGGGCTCGTCCAGGATGATGAGCTCCGGGTCGTGGATGAGGGTGCAGACCAGGGCGGCCTGCTGCGCCATGCCCTTCGACAGCCTTCGGATCTGGGTGTTGGCGGCGTGGCCGAGGCCCAGCTGATCCAGCATGGTCCGGGCCTTCCGTCGGGCGACCGCCGGGGCCACGCCCTTCAGGCCGCCGAGGAAGGCCGCCGCCTGCAGAGGGGTCATACGCGGATGCAGGCCGCGTTCTTCCGGCAGGAAGCCGATCCGGTCCCGGACCTTGCGTCCGTCGCTTGCGCCCAGCACGCTCATCCGACCTGAACTCGGGGCTACCAGGCCCAGGATCATCCTCAGGGTCGTGGTCTTTCCGGCGCCGTTCGGGCCCAGGAAGCCGAAGACGGCTCCCGGCTCGACCCGGAAGCTCAGGTCCTCGACCACGGCCCGGTCCCCGAACGTCCGGGTCAGGGCCTCCAGCTCCAGTGCGGGTGCGCCTGTCATTCGGGAGTCCCTCGCCGCGTGAGGGGATAATGCCTCCGCCCGGGCGGCCCGGCAATCGGGACCCGCCCCGCCGCATCCGGCCCGTTCGATCCTCCTGACGCGCGGCGTGAATTTCGCCTATATCTGGCGTCATGCCCAAGCGCCTTCGCCCGACCCGGCTGGAACACGTCCTCGATGGCGTCAGCCTGCGTGCGCGCCTGTCCGCTGCGGCCCTGGACGCCATCGGCGACGAAGCCGAGCAGAG
>JBMOEP010000342.1:0-2618 GCA_049314675.1 Phenylobacterium sp. | reverse complement strand
TGGTCCCGGCGCTTGAGGGTCTGCATGTACTCGATCTGTCCACCCGACTCTCCGGCGCCTTCGCCGGACGTCTGTTTGGGGACTTTGGCGCAGACGTCCTCCTCGCCGAGCCGCCGGGCGGCCATCCCCTGAGGGCCCAGGGCCCCTTCCTCGACGACCAGCCCGGACCCGACCGAGGCTTCCTCAACGCCTTCGCCAACTGGAACAAGCGCTCCACTGCGGTTCGTACGGCGGACGAACTCGCCCGCCTTGTCGCATCCGCCGATGTCGTGATCACCAACCTCGGCCCTGGCGAGGAAGGGGATATCGGCGGGATCCCCCTCAGGCCTGCTCTCGCCCAGATGAAGCCCGATGCCGTCCATCTGAGCCTCACGCCGCACGGAAACTCGGGACCGCTCGCGTCGATTCCGGGAACCCACCTTACCGCCTGCGCGCGTACCGGCTGGGCCTGGGTGAATCGGCTCCAGGGCGAGCCGCCCCTTCAGCTTCCCCGGGACCAGGCCGGCTATGTGGCCGGTATTGCGGGTTTCCTCACCGCCTCCGCCGCCCTGCTGGGCCCAGCGGGCCGAGGGGCGCCCGAAGAGGTGTCGATCAGCGAGACCGAGGCACTGGCCCTCACCGTCCACCCCTGGGGCATAGCCGCGATCTACAATGGCCAGGGGTTTTCCAACGCCGCAGGCGGCCGACCGCGCGGCGCCGACTACCCGCTTTGGGACCTGGCCGACGGGAAGATGCATTTTGCCCTTCCGGACTTCCACAACTGGACCCCGGCCCTGGAGGCCATGGGCCTGCCGGAGCTCGCCCACCGCGAGGACCTGATCCCCGACCTCGGAAGACACTCCCTGGACCTGACCGCTGTGTTCACGGCCATGTCGGGCAGCCTGAAGTCTCGGGAACGCTGGCCGGTCTTCGAACGGCTGGCCGAGCTGAGATGCCCGGTCGGCGTCGTCCAGACCCTCGATGAACTGGTCGGGAACCCGCACCTCCAGGCCCGGGACTTCCTGGTGGAGACCGAGATCGACGGTCGCCGCCTGCGGGCGCCCGGCGCGCCTGCCAAGCATACGTCCTCGCCCTGGGCCCTCCGCCGTCCGGCCCCCCGCCTCGACGGTCAGGCCCGCGACTGGACGGCCGAGCCACGCCCTGCCGTCGGGCAGCCAGGTCCCGCCCGGTCGCCATCCCCCGAGGGCCCGCTGGCCGGAGTCCGGGTGTTGAGCTTCGGCCAGGCCTGGTCCGGCACCTTCGGGACGGAGCTCCTGGCCCTGCTGGGGGCGGACGTGGTCCAGATCGGCTCGCGCCACAGGCCCGATGTCTGGCGGCGGGTCAGCGGGGCCGTGCCGAAGGCCGTGGCCAGGCCTGACCGCACCCAACACGCCCTGAACACCCAGGGCCTCTACAACGCGGTGAACCTCCACAAGCGTGAGCTGACCCTGGACCTGCGCCAGGACAGCGGACGCGACCTGTTCTGGCGCCTGCTGCCCCGCTTTGACGTCCTGGTCGACAACTTCCGGTCGACGGTCATGCCGGGCTGGGGCGTCACCCTGGAACGCCTGCACGCGCTGCGGCCAGGAATGGTCTGGGCCTCCGTCTCGGGCTACGGAGCCACCGGTCCCTATTCGCCCTTCCCCGCCAACGGCTCGACGACCGAGCCCATGTCAGGCCTGTCCTCGATCCACGGATACGCTGGCGACGCCGGCATGAATACCGGCGGGCTCTTCCCGGATCCCATGTCCGGTTACTTCCTCGCGGCCTCGGTCGTCGCGGCCCTGCATGCCCGGGACCGGACCGGCGAAGCCCAGCGGATCGACCTGTCAATGATGGAGGCGGTGGCCGTCCTGTGTGGCGAGGCGGTTCTGGAGGGGCAGGCCCGGGGACAGGCGCCGGGGCCCGGCGGCAACCGCCATCCCGCCATGGCCCCGCACGGCTGCTTTCCCGCAAAAGGACATGACGGCGGCGAGGACTGGATCGCCATCGCCGTGAGCGACGACCTCGCCTGGAGCGCCCTCGTGGAGGCGACAGGCGATTTGCGACTGCGGGACCTGCGGTTCGCCCGTGTGGACGGCCGCAGGCGGTTCGAGGACGAGATAGACAGCCTGCTGGCGGAATGGACCCGGGGGCAGGACGCGGCCCAGGCAGAGTCGGACCTCTGCGCCCGGGGCGTGGCCGCCGCCCGGGTGGTCTCGCTCTACGAACTGTATGACCGGCCGGATCCCAACTTTCTGGCCACTGGCTTCGTCTCTGAGATCGTCCATCCCGAGGTCGGACCCTCCTGGCTTCCAGGTCGTCCCTGGCGGTTCGCCTCGGGACCCTCGGCCGCCCTGCGCCCGGCCCCCTGCGTGGGTGAGCACAGCCGGGAGATCCTGGTCGGGGAACTGGGGTTGACCGAGGCAGAGTATGCTGGACTTGTCGCATCCGGCGTGACCGGAAGTCTGTCGGAAGGGGCCTGACCGCCCTGGATGGCCAAGCTTAGAGCCCCAAAGAGGGCCGGAGGAAACATCCGTGACGATATCGTCCATCCTGATCGCCAACCGAGGCGAAATCTCCATCCGCATCGCCCGCGCGGCATCGGACCTGGGACGCCGTACGGTGGCGGTCTGGTCCGAGGATGACGCCGACAGCCT
>JBMOEP010000341.1:0-2620 GCA_049314675.1 Phenylobacterium sp. | reverse complement strand
CCGTGGTCGGGGCGGGCCTGCAGGTCCTCTCGTCCGGGACGACGGCGACCATCGTCCTGATGTGCGTCACCGCCATCGGCCAGTCCGCGGCCTTCCCCAATGTCGCCTCCATCATCACGCGGACCGCCGACCCCCACCGGCAGGGGCAGATCCTGGGCCTGAACAACGCCTGCGGCGCCCTGGCCCGGGTGGTGGGGCCCCTCTGCGCCGGCCTGATCTTCCCGATCAACATCAACGGGCCCTTCCTGATGGGCGCCCTGATGGTGATCCCGGCCATCTTCCTGGCCATCTCCGCAAGTCGCAGAGCACCGAAGCTGTCGGCCTAGAGACTGCTCCTTTCAGACAGAGCGTCTGAAAGGGAAAAAAGACCTAAGTTCAGTATGTTAGATCATGTTTCGATCCGATAATTGGTTCCCAATTATCGGAACATGATCTAGGGGCGGCGCCGGAAAAGCGCCCCAAAGCAGGTCTTTGCTCCCGCCCAGGGTGGGTTGACCTGAAAATTATGTATGTACATAAAATAAACGGAAATTGAGTTCGATCCGGCGAAGAGCGAACGGAACCTGCAGGCGCGCGGATTTGGGTTTGAGCGGGCCTCGGCTTTCGATTTCAGCACGGCGCTGATCTGGATCGACAGGCGCAACGCCTATCCGGAAACCCGCTATGCCGCACTTGGCCTGGTGGACGACCGACTTCACGCCCTGGTGTTCACCGAGGCCAAGTCGGGGATCCGTGTGATCAGTTTCCGGAAGGCCAACACCAGGGAGATCCGACTGTATGCACATCACCGATAGGGGCTCTCAGCCGGACGCCGAAAACCCGGAATGGACGGAGGAGATGGCCGCGGCCGCAGTTCAGCTTCAGTCGCTCCCCGAAGGGCTGCAGCGAAAGCTCAGAGGGCGGCCACGGGCGGCGATCACAAAGCAGCGGACGACGCTGAGGCTCTCGCCAGACGTGCTGGAACAGTTCCGCGCCACAGGGCCGGGCTGGCAGACCCGAATTGACGCGGCGCTCAAGGACTGGCTGGCCAGCCGACACCGGGCCTGAACCACCAGGGGGCTTGCCCCTTTGCCCCTTTTGGCGTACTCACCCGCCCCTTCGGAACCGCCTGGCCGAAAGGCATGCCATGGCGGTTCATCAATACGACAGAGGACGGAGCCGGAAGGTTTCCGACGTGAAATGCCGAAACTAAAGACAAAGTCGGGGGCGAAGAAGCGCTTCAAGCTCACCGCCACCGGCAAGATCAAGGCCGGGGTGGCGGGCAAGCGCCACCGCCTGATGAGCCATAGCTCCAAGTACATCCGCCAGAACCGAGGCACGAAGGTGATGACCGAGGCAGACGCCAAGATCATCCGCATCTTCCTGCCCTACGGCCTTTGATCGGAGGACCTGACGCATGGCACGCGTAAAAAGGGGCGTCACCGCCCACGCACGACACAAGAAGGTTCTCGAGAAGGCCGCGGGTTTCTACGGCCGCCGCAAGAACACCATCCGCGCCGCCAAGGCCGCGGTGGACAAGGCCGGACAGTACGCCTACCGCGACCGAAAGGTCCGCAAGCGCAGCTTCCGCTCGCTCTGGATCCAGCGCATCAACGCTGCGGCCCGGCTCGAGGGCATGACCTACGCCCGATTTATCCACGGCCTTGAGCTGGCCGGGGTCCAGATGGACCGCAAGGTGCTGGCGGATATCGCCGGCAACGATCCGGTCGGGTTCAAGGCCATCGCCGACCAGGTTCGCGCCGCACTGGCCTGACGCCCGGAGCCCCTCGGCTTCGTCGCATTCAGAAGCCCCCCGGCGCGTCCGGGGGGCTTTTTGCTGCCGCCACTGTATTTCCTGAAGTCCCATCCGCCAGAACCCCTGCGAGATCGACGCGAATGACCGACATCGCCGAACTGGAAGCCGCCAACACCGCCCGCATTGATGCCTCCGCCGACCTCGCCGCCCTTGAGGAGGCGCGGGTCGCGCTGCTGGGCAAGTCCGGGAACGTGACCCTGCTGGCGCGGACCCTGGGGGGCCTGAGCCTGGAGGATCGCAAGACCCTGGGGCCGCAGATCAACCAGATGCGCGACCGGCTGGCCGCCCGGATCGAAGCCCGGAAGTCGGAGCTTGAGTCCACAGAGCTGGAGGCGCGCCTGGCCGCCGAGCGGGTGGACCTGTCCCTGCCCGCCCCGCCCCGTCGCCGGGGTGGCGTGCACCCGACCCTGCAGGTCATGGACGAGATGGTCTCCATCTTCGCCGACATGGGGTTCGGGGTCGCCGAGGGGCCGGACATCGAGACCGACTTCAACAACTTCACCGCCCTGAACTTTCCGCCCAAGCACCCGGCGCGGGAAATGCACGACACCTTCTTCCTGCCCCCGGACGCGAACGGCGAGCGCAAGGTCCTGCGCACCCACACCTCCCCCGTCCAGGTTCGGGTCATGAACCGGACAAACGAGAAGCTCCCGTCCTGGATCGCCAGCGGCCAGGAGCCGCCCATCCGGATCATCATCCCGGGACGCACCTTCCGGCAGGACTCCGACCAGACCCACACCCCCATGTTTCACCAGATCGAGGGTCTGGTGATCGACAAGGGCATCCACATGGGCCACCTGAAGTGGACCCTGGAGACCTTCATCG
>JBMOEP010000340.1:0-2636 GCA_049314675.1 Phenylobacterium sp. | reverse complement strand
AAGCTGGTCTTCATGGACGAGCCGACAGGTGGCCTGGATGTCTCTGTCCAGGCGCGGCTTCTCGACCTCCTGCGCGAACTGGTTCGGGATCTCGGCCTGGCGGTCATCATCGTGACCCATGACATGGCTGTTGCGCGGCTCATGGCCGACCGTCTGTTGGTGATGCGCAGGGGCGAGGTGGTCGAGACCGGCCTGACCGATCAGGTTCTGGATGACCCCCAGCACGCCTACACCCAGCTCCTCGTTTCCTCCGTACTTCAGATCTAGGTCGCCATGTCTGAATCCTCAAAGCCCCTGATCATCGTCGAGGACCTCGCGAAGACCTTTAAGCTTCACAATGCGGGAGGCACCGTGATCCCGGTCTTCGAGCATCTGTTTCTCGAGGCGTCACCAGGGGAGTGCGTTGTCCTCTCAGGGGAATCCGGTGTGGGCAAGTCCACCCTGATGAGGTCCATGTTCGGGAACTATGTGCCGAGCAGGGGCTCCGTGCGGGTCCTGCACAAGGGCACCTATGTCGACATCACCGGAGCCAGTCCCCAGGCCATCCTGGATATCCGGCGGCGGACCCTTGGATATGTCAGCCAGTTCCTCAGGGTCATTCCGCGCGTCCCAACCCTTCGCCTGGTCATGGAGCCCTTGCTGGAAAACGGCGTCTCCATAGAAGAGGCCGAGGCCCGGGCGCGGGCGCTGCTCTCCGATCTCAGGCTTCCCGAACGTCTCTGGACCCTGCCGCCATCGACGTTCTCCGGAGGCGAGCAGCAGAGGGTGAACATCGCCCGCAGCTTCATCCGCCGCTATCCCGTCCTGCTCCTGGACGAGCCGACGGCCTCCCTCGACGCTGAGAACCGTGCGATCGTGGTTCAGCTTATCCGTGACGCCCTGGCTGAGGGTGCAGCCATGATCGGGATCTTCCACGACGAGGATGTGAGGGACGCTGTGGCCACGCGGCTCTTTCCCGTCCTCGCCTACAAGGCCGCAGCATGATCACCGTCACTGACGAGAAGCGCATCTATTGTCCGGCGATCATTACGCCTGAAGGACAGATCTGCGGAGAGATCGTGATCAGGGACAATCGGATCCATGCCGTGGAATCGCGGCCGACAGCGCCTCGCGGCGCGGAGGACTGGAGCGGGGATATTGTCACGCCAGGCCTCGTCGACATCCACACCGATAACCTTGAAAAGCATTACCAGCCCCGGCCGGGTGCGCTCTGGGACGCCTATGGAGCGGCCCTGGCGCATGACGGCCAGTGCGCGTCAGCCGGCATCACCACGGTTCTGGACAGTCTGAGCCTGCATGGCGCCAAGGACGGGCTTGACCGCAGGACAGCCTTGGCTCCGATGATTGCCGCCATGGATGCGGCTGCGGCGGACGACGCCCTGAGATCAGAACACTTCCTTCACCTGCGATGTGAGGTGACCAATCCGGACCTGATGGATCTGGTCACCCCCTTCAGCAGCCATGCCCGGCTCCGGCTTCTCTCGGTAATGGACCATACGCCTGGGCAGAGGCAGGTTCGGGATCTGGCCAGGCTGGAGCGTGAACTGGCTGATGAGGGCCTGGATGCCAATGAGATCGCCAGCATCCTGAGCGGTCGCCATGATGGCAGGGACCCCGCAGCCGCGGTTCGAAACCGGCGTGCGGTTGTCGATCTCGCCCAGACCCTCCAGGTGCCTTTGGCCGCCCATGATGACGCGACGATCGAGCATGTAGACGAGGCGGCGGCTGATGGATGCACCATCTCCGAGTTCCCGGTCACCCTGGTCTCCGCGCGTCGTGCCAATGCATTGGGAATGGGCATCTGCATGGGCGGCCCCAACCTGGTGCGCGGGGGATCCCACTCCGGCAATCTGAGCGCCCGCGATTGCGCCGAGGAGGGGCTGCTCGACATTGTCGCCTCCGACTATGTCCCGCTTTCCATGCTGCGCTCCGCCTTCCTCCTGATGGAGATCCTCAAGTGGAGCCCTGAGCGCGCCATCGCAACGGTCAGCGTAAACCCTGCGCGAAGCGTTGGTCTGCTGGACCGGGGTGAGATCGCGCCGGGTCAACGTGCTGACCTTGTGCGGGTGGCCAGGGGAACGGCCGGCTGGCCTTCGCCGAGGGAGGTTTGGCGAGCCGGAGTGAGAGTGGCGTGACAGAGCGGTACGCTGTCTATTACGCACCTCGGCGTGACAGCCAGCTTTGGGACAAGGCGTCCGCATGGCTTGGTCGGGACGCATACGATGGCCGGTCGCTCCAGCGCCCTGACCTACCGGGTCTCGAGGGTCTTGATCTCGAAGCCTTGACCGCAGATCCACGGGGTTATGGATTCCACGCCACCCTTAAGGCCCCCTTCGAACTGGCGGAGGATACCAACGAGGCGGAACTCATCGCCTTTGCGAGCGACTTCGCCGCCCGACGCCGCGCCTTCGAAGCGGAGATTGAGGCGGGGGCCATTGGCAGCTTCCAGGCTTTCCGACTGAGGGAGCCGAGCCCGGAAATGGACGACCTTCATACCGCCTGCGTCCGAGAATTCGATGCGTTCCGTGCGCCGATCTCGGACCCTGACCTTGCGCGCCGTCGCCGGGCCGGTCTCAGCCCGACCGAAGACGAACGACTCGTCCGCTGGGGATATCCCTACATCTTCGAGGACTTTC
>JBMOEP010000339.1:0-2647 GCA_049314675.1 Phenylobacterium sp. | reverse complement strand
CCCGCCGGCGGGAGCTGGCCGAGCTGGCGGGGATCCGCGCCACCCTGATCCTGTTCGAGGGGGGCAGCCGTCTGAAGGCCAGCCTGGAGGACATGGCCCAGGTGCTGGGCCCGCGGCCAGCGGCCGTGGCCCGGGAGATGACCAAGCTGCACGAGACCCTGGTGCGCGGCCCCCTGGACGTGCTGGCCGCCGACCCAACCCTGGACCATCCCCGGGGCGAGGTGGTCATCGTGGTGGCGCAGGGCCGGGAAGAGGCCGCCACGGCGGACGACGCCGACGCCGCCCTGGCCGAGGCCCTGACCCGGCTGTCCCCCGGCGAGGCGGCCTCGGAGGTCGCCCGGGCCCTCGGCCTGCCCCGGCGCGATCTCTACCGCCGGGCCCTGGACCTGAAGAGTGCCGGATGAGGGCGACGGCGCGGCCCTGGCGGCGGCGGCTGGGCGCCCGGGCGCGGACCGGCGGCCGCCGCGCCGAGTGGATCGCCCTGGCCTGGCTGATGCTGAAGGGCTGGCGGATCCTGGGCTTTCGCCTGAAGACCCCCCAGGCCGAGATCGACATCCTGGCCCTGCGCGGACAGGTCCTGGCGGTGGTGGAGGTCAAGTCCCGCGCCAGTCTGGAGGCGGCCCTGGAAGCCGTCGGTCCCGACCAGAGGGCGCGGCTGAGGCGGGCGGGGCAGACCCTGGCGGCCCGGCGGCCGGACCTTGCCGGGCGGTCTGTACGGCTCGACCTTGTCGCCCTCGCCCCGGGCCGGAGGCCCCGGCATCTGCCGGACGCCTGGGCGGGGCTTTGATGGGCCAGGCTTTGACGGCGTAGCGGCACCCCGTGCTAGAAGGCGCATCAAGAGGGAGCCCGCCATGAAGCTGAACGTCGCCGTCCAGATGGATCCGCTGGAACACATCCGCATCCAGGGGGATTCCACCTTCGCCATGATGCTGGAGGCCCAGGCCCGGGGCCATGACCTCTTCGTCTATACCCCCGACCGGCTGGCCCTGGAAAACGGGCGCCTGCAGGCCCGCGGCCGATCCGTGCGGGTCAAGGACATCCAGGACGAGCATGCCGCCTTCGGCCCCTGGGAACAGCGCGACCTGTCGGAGGCCGACGTGGTGCTGCTGCGCCAGGACCCGCCCTTCGACATGGCCTACATCACCACCACCCACTTCCTCGACGCCATCCACCCGAAGACCCTGGTGGTGAACAATCCGACCGAGGTACGCAACGCCCCGGAAAAGCTCTACGTCACCACCTTCGAGGGGGTGCAGCCGCCGACCCTGATCACCTCGGACGTGGAGGCCCTCTATGACTTCCGCGCCCGGCAGGGGGACATCGTGCTCAAGCCCCTCTATGGCGGCGGCGGCTCGGGCGTGGCCCGCCTGCTGGCGGACGACCCCAACCTCGACGCCCTCCTGGACCTGCACCGGATGATCAGCCGCGAGCCGGTGATCGCCCAGAAGTTCATCCCGGCCGTGACCAAGGGCGACAAGCGTATCCTGCTGGTGGACGGCGAGCCCATCGGCGCCATCAACCGTGTGCCGGCGCCCGGGCAGATCCGCTCGAACCTGGCCGTGGGTGGCCGGGCCGATGCCGTGGAGCTGACCGCCCGGGACCTGGAGCTCTGCGCCATTATCGGCCCGCAGCTGAGGGCCCGGGGCCTCTTGTTCGTCGGCGTCGACGTGATCGGCGACTACCTGACCGAGATCAACGTCACCTCCCCGACCGGTGCCCGCGCCCTGAAGCACCTGTCGGGCATCGACGCCATCACGGCCCTCTGGGACGTGATCGAGACGAAGCGCGCAGGGGGCTGAGGGCGCGCGCGCCAGGGATCGCCACCGACCCGGGCGCACCCCACTGTTTTGAGGGCCTCGAGGCTATTCAAAGATTGTGTGGCTTGGGGCAGTCAGTTTCGGCCCCATTGCTTCTTTTCTTCTCTTGCGCCTTAGTGATTCCAAGGCAGGAGTGGACTCTGTGCGCGCATTGATCTTAGCGCTTTTGGCGCTTCTACTGGTCGGATGTAACCCGCAGCAGGTGTTGGAGAAAGTCTCGACGCCCGCCGATCAAGCCCTGGCCAAGGGCTACATAGCCGATTTGCAAGCGGGAAGATTGGACGTGATCGAGACTAATCTCGATCCTAGCCTCAGGACGCCTGGGGCGAGGGACAGTCTTGTTCGCGCGGCTGAACGTCTCCCAAAGGGGGCGCCGACTTCGGTGAAACTCGTCGGCGCACATAAGTTTATCTCTTCCTCTTGGACTCGCACGAACACGACCTTCGAGTATCAGTGGGGTGACAAGTGGTTCCTGTGTAACGTCGCAATCCAGAAGTCGGCGACCGCCCAGACCATTGTCGGCATTCGCGTCTCCCCGCAGACGGCGTCACTGGAGGCACAAAACAAATTCCCGCTGAAGGGCAAGAGCCCATTACAGTATGCGATCCTGATGGGTGCGATCCTCACCTTCAGTCTGACGGTTTTTGCGCTGGTGGAGTGCATCCGCATGAAGGGGATCCGCCGTAAGTGGCTTTGGATCGTGTTCATCATACTCGGGTTCGGTATCCTGTCGGTGAACTGGTCTACGGGCGTGGTGGGTTTCAAATTGCTCGCTCTCAGCTTGTTCAGCGCCGGCGCCTTTGCCCCGCTTTACGGTCCCTGGACGATCT
>JBMOEP010000338.1:0-2659 GCA_049314675.1 Phenylobacterium sp. | reverse complement strand
AAGTCCGCCCTCGAGGGCGGCGTGTCCGGCCCTCCCTCCAATGTCCTGTTCCTGGCCACCTCGAACCGGCGCCACCTCATGCCGAGGGGCCAGGTGGAGGACCGCGGGCTGATCGCCGCCGCCGAGGACGCCGAGGAGGAGGTCAGCGTCTCCGACCGGTTCGGGCTCTGGATCGGCTTCCCGCCCATGGACCAGCCGACCTACCTGGCGGCGGTGCGCGGCTATGCCCGTCGCTACGGGCTTCCGGTGCGCGGGCTCGACCGCCGGGCCCTGCAGTGGGCCCAGGCCCGGGGTGGCCGCTCGGGACGGGTGGCCTGGCAGTTCATCCTCGACCACGCCGGGTCAAAGGGCATCGCCCTGCCCCTCTGATTCCCAGGATCTACCGGGGCAGCAGGAGGGTGGGTGCGACTGGCCGCGCGCGTTCCGCCGGCGTGGGCGCATAGCGGATCTCGAAGTGCAACTGGGGCTCAGAGACCCCGCCAGTGTCGCCCGCCTCGCCGATCTGTTGACCCTGCAGGACCTTCTGCTGGATCTTCACATCCACGTTCGACATGTGGGCGTAGGCGGTGACCCAGCCGTCGGGGTGCTTGATCAGCACAAGGTTCCCAAAGCCGGGCACCTGATCGCCGGCATAGACCACCTCGCCCGCCGCCGAGGCGCGGACGGGGCCCCCGCGGGCGGCGCGGATATTGACGCCGTCGTTCCTCTGCCCTGTCCCCTTGGGCCCGAAGTCCGACAGGATCTCGCCCCGGATCGGCCAGACGAAGCGGCCCTTTCCGAGGGTGGCGATCTGGGCGTCGGTCAGGGGCGTCGTGCTGGCGGTCGGCGGCGGCGTGAAGCCGCCCGACTGAGGCCGTGGGACCGGCGGGGCGGGGGTCGGGACGATGACCGGCGGCGGGGTCCGGGACGGCGGTGGCCGGACGGGCGCGGGGGTCACGGGCTGCGGCGGCGTCGTGCGCACCGCCGGCGGCGGGGCTGGCAGGGGAAGCACAGGCT
This sequence comes from Phenylobacterium sp., assembly GCA_049314675.1. Taxonomy (GTDB): domain Bacteria; phylum Pseudomonadota; class Alphaproteobacteria; order Caulobacterales; family Caulobacteraceae; genus Phenylobacterium. The sequence goes on along the minus strand of JBMOEP010000338.1, from coordinate 1,663 downwards.
TTGGGGCCACGACCTGGGGAACGGGAACCGGGAGCGGCAGAACCCGCGGCGGCGGAGTCACCGGGACCGGAATTGGCGGCGGGGTCTGGACTGGAGCCAGGGGCGGCGGCGAACCCTGTCCGGGCTCGGTCCTCAGGGTCGGCGCACGCGTCGCGGGATCCTCGAGCGGCGCTTCGAGAGGCGCTTCGGCCTCGGTCGCTGGCGGCTTGACAGTTGGAGCCGGGCGGGTCGCCGGCGGCGCAGGCGTGCGCACGGTTTCGCGGATCGGACCCCGGTCGCGGACCCCGTCAGGCAAGATCAGACGCTGCCCGGAACGCAGGGACGAGGTGGCCTTGAGGCCATTGGTCGCAGCCAGGGCCTTGGTCGTGGTCCCAAACCGGCGGGCAACCACGGAAAGGGTATCGCCCTGCACGGCGACATAGGCCTTCTGGGTCTCGGCTGGGCCCTTGAGGACCTGGCCGGGCCTGAGGGCGTAGGGAGACTTCAGTCCGTTCAGAGCGGCGAGCTCCTTGCGGGTCAGGCCCATCCGGTCGGCGATCGCGTCGACGGTATCGCCCTTGCGAACCGTGTAGGCGGCGGGCTTGCCCTTGACGGAAATGACCTTCCCGCCAGCCAGGGTGCGGGTGCTGACAGTGTCGCGGGGGGTCTCTTCAGGCGCCGCAAGAGTCGGCTCCGCGGCTTCGCGGACGGTTTCCGGGCGGGCCTCTCGGACAGGCGCCGGGGCCCTGGGGGCAGGCGCGGGAGTCAACCTAACCGGACCCCGGTCACGATAGCCGGTAGGCAGGTTGAGTTTCTGGCCAGATCGCAGGGCGGCCGAGGTCCGCAGGCTATTCTCTGCCGCGAGCGCCTTTGGCGTCACGGAGAACCGGCGGGCGACAGCCTCGAGGCTGTCCCCATCGGCGACGACATAGGCCTTGCGCGTCTCGGGCGGACCCTTGAGCTTGCGCCCGACGCTGAGGGCATAGGGCGACGTCAGGCCATTCAGGTCAGCCAGGGCCTTGCGGGTCATGCCCATCCGGTCGGCGATCTCGTCCACGGTATCGCCACTGCGCACCACGTAGGTCGAGGGACCGCTACTGACCGTGACCACCCGGCCAGCCGCCTGGGCGCGACCCGGAGCGGACCCGGTGCCACCGGGGACCTTCAGCTTCATGCCGGCGTCAATCCGGCCCCCGGCGCCGAGGTCATTGGCTTCGGAAAGGGCCTCGGGGCTCACGCCGACCTTGCGGCTGATGGCCGTGAGGGTATCGCCCCGCTGGACGGTGTAGGATCCGCCCGTCGCCTGCATAAGGGCCAATTGAACCGGTGCCTCGCGCGCGAAGGCAACCGTCGAAGGACCCACCAGCGCGGTCGAAGCCGCAAGCATGAGGACGGTCCGGTTGAGAAAACTGCTCATCGCCGCTCCGGCTCTGTTCACCCGCTTCGGCGTCCCGACCTGGATCGACGGCGCGATCTGGTCAGTGACCCCAGGAAATCGTCACTTTTTAGGCTGGCTCAGGAGTCCTTTGCCACGCCATCCAGCAGAGGCACAAACCGCACCTCCGCCAGGGTCTCTACCGTGAAACCGCCCTCCCCGTCCCCGACATAACGGTTGAGGTCCTGGACAGGTCCACGTCCCACAGGCGCTACCAATACCCCGTTTGGCTTCAGTTGCGCCAGCAGG
>JBMOEP010000337.1:0-2670 GCA_049314675.1 Phenylobacterium sp. | reverse complement strand
CGGACTACGTGAAGAACATGATCACGGGTGCGGCGCAGATGGACGGCGCGATCCTTGTGGTGAGCGCTGCGGATGGCCCGATGCCCCAGACCCGCGAGCACATCCTCCTGGCTCGCCAGGTGGGGGTTCCGGCCCTGGTGGTCTACATGAACAAGGTCGACCTTGTGGATGACGAGGAGCTTCTGGAGCTTGTGGAGATGGAGGTTCGCGAACTTCTGTCTTCGTACAACTTCCCGGGCGATGACATTCCGATCGTGAAGGGCTCTGCGAAGGTTGCCCTTGATGGTGGGGATCCGATCATTGGCGAGAACTCGATCCTGGAACTGATGACGCAGGTGGATGCGTATATTCCGCAGCCTGAGCGTCCTGTGGACCTTCCGTTCCTGATGCCTGTGGAGGACGTGTTCTCGATTTCTGGCCGTGGCACGGTTGTGACGGGTCGGATTGAGAAGGGCATTGTGAAGGTTGGCGAGGAAGTCGAGATCGTTGGCATCCGTCCGGTTCAGAAGACGGTTTGCACGGGTGTCGAGATGTTCCGCAAGCTTCTGGACCAGGGCCAGGCTGGCGACAATGTGGGCGTGCTGCTTCGGGGTACGAAGCGCGAGGATGTTGAGCGCGGGCAGGTTCTCTGCAAGCCGGGCTCGATTACGCCGCACACGAAGTTTGTTGCTGAGGCCTATATCCTGACGAAGGAGGAGGGCGGTCGTCACACGCCGTTCTTCACGAACTATCGCCCTCAGTTTTACTTCCGGACGACGGACGTGACGGGGATTGTTCGCCTGAAGGAAGGCGTTGAGATGATCATGCCTGGTGACAATGTGGAGCTGGACGTTGAGCTGATCACGCCGATCGCGATGGACCAGGGCCTTCGGTTCGCCATCCGCGAGGGTGGCCGTACTGTGGGTGCTGGTGTGGTCTCCAGGATCGTCGAGTAGGACGCACCTGTTCCCCGGCCTGGCCGGGATAAATCAGGGGCCGCGGAGAGTGATCTCCGCGGCCCCTTTTCTATGCGCCTTCAGGAGAGGGGGCCGACAGGCGCGGGTCCTGCCTTCAGCGCCGAGGCTTTGCTTGACGGCGGTGAGTCGGGCACGTATAGACGCGCCTTCTGTTGGACCGGCTGTGCCCGTCGACCTTGTGTCGAAGGGCAGACGCGGTGCGCGGAGCGGCCTGGATCCGGGGTTTAACCCGGAATAAAGGCAGGAGCCGGCGCGGATCGTCGCGTGGGCTTCTTTTCGTTTTGCGGACTTTCGTGTGTGGAGGCCCTCGTTTGGGTTTCCGGAGTTGGTCTTTGAAATGGTCAATTGCACGCGGACGGGTCGCCGTCTGTAGGGGAACTTAAGAGCGATATGGATCGTCAGAACATCCGCATCCGGCTCAAGGCCTTCGATCACCGCGTGCTGGATCATTCCACACGTGAGATCGTCAATACGGCCAAGCGTACCGGCGCGACCGTCCGGGGGCCCATCCCCCTTCCGACTCACATCGAGAAATTCACGGTCAACCGTTCGCCGCACATCGACAAGAAGTCGCGCGAGCAGTTCGAAATTCGCACGCACAAGCGCGTGCTCGACATCGTCGATCCCACGCCGCAGACCGTCGACGCTCTTATGAAGCTCGACCTGTCCGCCGGCGTGGACGTCGAGATCAAGCTTTAGGGGGATCGGTCGATGCGTACCGGCGTGATCGCCAAGAAAATGGGAATGGCCCGCTTCTTTGATGAAGACGGCGTACATGTGCCCGTGACCGTACTCAGCCTGGACGGCTGCGCCGTGACGGCCCAACGCACCGAGGCCCGCGACGGTTATGTCGCACTCCAGCTGGGTGCCGGCCTCCGGAAGCCCAAGAATACCACCAAGCCCCTCCGCGGTCATTTCGCGAAGGCCGAGGTCGAACCTCGCCATAAGGTTGTCGAGTTCCGGGTCTCCCCGGACAACCTTATCGATGTGGGTGCCGAGTTGACGGCAGATCACTTCGTGGTCGGCCAGAAGGTCGATGTGACCGGCACGACCATTGGTAAGGGCTTCGCCGGGGCCATGAAGCGCTGGAACTTCGGCGGCATGCGCGCCTCGCACGGTGTTTCCGTCTCGCACCGCGCCCATGGCTCCACCGGCCAGCGCCAGGATCCGGGCAAGACCTTCCGGGGCAAGAAGATGGCCGGCCACCTTGGCCAGGAGACCGTCACCACCCTGGGTCTTACCGTCTGGCGCATCGACACCGACCGCGGTCTCATCATGGTCAAGGGATCGGTCCCAGGGTCCGAGGGCTCGTGGGTCCGCGTCCGTGATGCCGTGAAGAACCCGCCTGCCGGTGTCCCGTTCCCGGGTGCCTTCCGCAAGGCAGGTCAGGCTGCGGCTCCGGTCGCCGAGGCCGCTCCGGCCGAAGAGGCCCCGCAGGCCGAGGGGCAGGAACAATGAAACTCGACGTCATCAAGCTCGACGGCGGAAAGGGCGGTTCGATTGAACTGGCCGACGCCATCTTCGGGATCGAGGATATCCGGGGCGACATCCTTCAGCGGGTCGTGACCTGGCAGCTGGCCAAGCGCCGCGCCGGAACTCACAAGATCCAGGTCCGGAACGAAGTCTCTCGGACCAGCAAGAAGATGTACAAGCAGAAGGGCACCGGCGGCGCTCGTCACGGTTCGCGCCGTGCGGCCCAGTTCGTCGGCGGTGC
>JBMOEP010000336.1:0-2671 GCA_049314675.1 Phenylobacterium sp. | reverse complement strand
GCAGGCTCCGAAGAACGGCTTCTTCTACGTGATCGACCGGGCCACCGGGAAGCTGATCTCAGCCAACGCCTACGCCCCGGTCACCTGGGCCAAGGGGGTCGACCTGAAGACCGGCCGTCCCATTGAGGTCGAGGGTGCTCGCTACGAGAACGCCCCTGCTATGGCCCTGCCAGGCCCTCTTGGTGCCCACAACTGGCATCCGATGGCCTTCAACCCGAAGGAAGGGTTGGTCTACATCCCTGCGCATACGGCGCCCTTCGCCTACACCAACGTGAAGGACTTCAAGTACAAGGCGGGCGCCTGGAACGTCGGCACCGACATCCTCGCCAACGCCCTGCCGGACGACGCCGCCCAGATCAAGGCCATCAAGGCCATGTACAAGGGCCAGCTGATCGCCTGGGATCCCGTGGCGGGCAAGGCGCGCTGGACCGTCGAGCATCCCTTCTTCTGGAACGGCGGCATCCTGTCGACGGCAGGCGGCCTGGTCTTCCAGGGCGCGGGCGAAGGGGACTTCGTGGCCTACGAGGCGGCCACCGGCAAGAAGCTCTGGAGCCTGGACACCGGCAACGGCATCGTCGCAGCGCCCTCCACCTATGAACTGGACGGCCAGCAGTACGTGGCCCTGATGGTTGGCTACGGCGGCGCGGGTCCGACCTCGGCGTCGATCATGCTGAAGGATCGTCCCCGGCTCGCTGGCCGGCTGATGGTCTTCAAGCTGGGCGGGAAGGCGACAGCCAAGCCCTACATCATTCCCGAAATCGCGGCCCTGGACCTGACCCAGGTCGTGGCGGGCCAGGGCGATGCAAAGAACGGCTTCGCGCTCTACCACGAGAACTGCCAGGTCTGTCATGGACCCAGCGTCTCCGGGACCTACCTGCCTGACCTGCGCAAGTCGCAGATGCTGCTCAGCGCCGAGAGCTTCAAATCGGTCATGCTGGACGGGGCCCTTGCCAGCCGCGGCATGGCGAGCTTCTCGCGGTTCCTGAACGCCAAGGAGGTGGAGGATCTGCGCGCCTACATCCTCACCGAGTCCAAGAAGTCCCAGACCCGCACGGCGACCGGGACCGCGGCTTCGCCGAAAGGCTGAGCCTCGCTCAGTAACGGAATGGGGCGGTCGCCAGTCCGGTGGCCGCCCTTTTCCTTTCCAAGAGGGGGAATCCGACCTAGGTTCGCCCTGTCCTCGGGGAGCCGCGCGCAGGCGGCTGAGAGGCGGGCGAGCCCGCGACCCGCAGAACCTGATCCGGGTCATGCCGGCGAAGGGAATGGCGCCTCGAAAACGCTCGCCCGAGCCGGATGTCCCGTTGCATGCGGAGCGCGTCCATGAACGTCCAGAACCCCATCCGTCCCGGTGTCGCCACCGGAGCCATCCCCGGATCCCGCAAGGTGCACCAGGTGGGCAGCCTCTGGCCAGACATCCGGGTGCCTTTCCGGGAGGTCGCCGTCCACCCCTCCGCCAACGAGCCGCCGGTCACCCTCTACGATCCGTCCGGCCCCTACACTGACCCCGCCGTCGAGATCGACATCAACCGGGGGCTTCCCCGCACGCGCGAGCCCTGGGTGGTCTCCCGGGGGGACGTGGAGATCGTCTCCATTCCCCGCCAGGTCCGCCCCGAGGACAATGGCGGGGCCTCCGGGGCCCACCTCGCCCCGGCCTTCGATACGCCCCGCCGGGTCTACCGCGCCCGCGCCGGCGCGACGGTGACCCAGCTGGAATACGCGCGCCGGGGGATCATCACGCCTGAGATGGAGTACGTGGCGATCCGCGAGAACCTGCGTCGCCGGGCCTCGGATCCCACCCTGCGCGACGGCGAGGACTTCGGCGCCGCCATCCCCGACTTCGTGACCCCCGAATTCGTCCGCGACGAGGTGGCCAGGGGGCGGGCGATCATCCCGGCCAACATCAACCACACCGAGCTGGAGCCGATGGCCATCGGCCGCAACTTCCTGGTCAAGGTGAACGCCAACATCGGTAACTCCGCCGTCCTCTCCACGGTCGCTGACGAGGTGGACAAGATGGTGTGGGCGATCCGCTGGGGCGCCGATACGGTGATGGACCTGTCCACCGGCCGAAACATCCACAACATCCGCGACTGGATTGTCCGCAACAGCCCGGTCCCGATCGGCACGGTGCCCATCTACCAGGCCCTGGAGAAGGTGGGCGGCGTCGCCGAGGACCTCAATTGGGACGTCTTCCGCGACACCCTCATCGAGCAGGCCGAGCAGGGCGTGGACTACTTCACCATCCATGCCGGGGTCCGGCTGGCCTACGTCCCCCTGACGGCCAAGCGGGTCACCGGCATCGTCTCCCGCGGCGGCTCCATCCTGGCCAAGTGGTGCCTGGCCCATCACCGCGAGAACTTCCTCTACGAGCACTTCGAGGACATCTGCGAGATCATGCGGGCCTACGACGTCTCGTTCAGCCTGGGCGACGGCCTGCGGCCGGGCTGCCTGGCCGACGCCAATGACGCCGCCCAGTTCGCCGAGCTGGAGACCCTTGGCGAGCTGACAAAGGTTGCCTGGAAGCATGGTATCCAGACCATGATCGAGGGGCCGGGCCACGTGCCCATGCACAAGATCAAGGCCAACATGGACAAGCAGCTGGCGGTCTGTGGCGAGGCGCCCTTCTACACCCTGGGCCCGCTGACCACGGATGTGGCGCCTGGCTATGACC
>JBMOEP010000335.1:0-2671 GCA_049314675.1 Phenylobacterium sp. | reverse complement strand
GCCGGCCCGAGGAGCGGCTGACCTTCGACCTCCAGCCCGCCATCGCCCGGCGCATGGGCTACGGCGACCGTGGCGACGCCCCGGCGGTGGAACGCTTCATGCGGCGCTACTTCCTGATCGCCAAGGAGGTCGGCGCCCTGACCCGGGTCTTCACCGCCAAGCTCGAGGAAGAGCGGGTCAAGTCCCAGCCCGGCGGCCTTTCCCGCCTGCTTCCCGGCCGCGGCCGGTCCCGTCGCCGGGACGTGGCGCCGGGCTTCTACGCCGAGGGCGGGCGGCTGCATGTCGATGGCCCGGCCGTCTTCGAGGCCGATCCGGTCAACCTCCTGCGCCTCTTCCTGCACGCCGACCGCGAGGGGCTGGACCTGCACCCCGACGCCTTCACGGCGGCCTCGCGTCACGCCGCCCTCATCGGGCCCCGCGCGCGCCGCGATCCCGAGGCCGCCGCCGTGCTGCTGGACATCCTGGCCCGGGGCCGGGACCCGCAGCGGACCCTGACCCTGATGAACGAAGCCGACGTCCTTGGCCGGTACCTGCCCGAATGGGGCCGTATCGTCGCCAAGATGCAGTTCAACATGTACCATTCCTACACCGTGGACGAGCACACCCTCAGGGCGGTGGGCGTGATCGCCGGGATCGCCGATGGCCGTTTCGCAGAGGACCATCCCCTGGCCACTGCCATCATGCCCCTGATCAGTGACCGCGAGGCCCTGTTCCTGGCCATGCTGCTGCATGACACCGGCAAGGGCGGTGCCGGCGGGCAGGAAAAGGCCGGCGCCCGGGCTGCGCGCCAGGCCTGTGAGCGCCTCGGACAGACCCGCAAGCGGATCGAGCTGGTCGCCTGGCTGGTCGAACATCATCTGGTCATGAGTGACTACGCCCAGAAACGTGACATCTCCGATCCCCGTACCGTGTTGGACTTCGCCCGGATCGTCGAGACGCCCGAGCGGCTGAGACTGCTCTTGGTCCTGACCGTGGCGGACATCCGCGCCGTGGGTCCCGGAGTCTGGAACGGCTGGAAGGGCCAGCTTCTCCGCGAGCTCTACCGGGCCACTGAGGCCGTGTTCAGGGGGGGGCGCGGGGCGGAAGACGCCGCCGCCATCCGCCGCTACCACGAGAATGCCGCCTACGACGCCCGCATGCGCCTGGCCGGATCCAGCCCAGCCCTGACCGAGTGGGCCCAGTCCATGGAGGACGCCTACTTCACCGCCTTCACCGACGACGAGGTCCGGGCCCACGGGGCTCTGGTTCGCCGGGCCGCCGAGACGGGGGCGGCTACCGCCTGCCGGATCCGACCCGACATGAACGCCGCCGAGGTCTCGGTTTCGGCCACTGACCGGCCCCGCCTTTTCGCTGACCTCGCCGGTGCCCTCAACCTGGCCGGCGCCAACGTCATGGGCGCGCGTGTGCACACGTCCCGCCGAGGCGAGGCCCTGGATGTCTTCTTCGTACAGGACGCCTCCGGGGCGGCCTTCGGCGCTGACAATCCCCGGGCCCTGGACCGGCTGCTATCCCTGCTGGAGTCCGCAGGCCGGGGTGAGCTGCTGAAGCGCGATGGCCGCCCGTCGGCCGAGCTGGGCCGGGCCGCAGCCTTCGCTATCACGCCCACGGTCATGCTGGATAACGACGCCTCGGAGGCGGCGACTGTGATCGAGGCCACCGGACGCGACAGGCCCGGCCTCCTGTCCGCCCTGGCCGAGGTGATCGCCGATGCGGGGCTGTCGATCGTCTCGGCTCACATCGACGGGTATGGAGAGCGCGCTGTGGACGCCTTCTACGTGGTCGACGCCCTGGGCCGGAAGCTTCAGGATCCCGGCCGGGTTTCCCGTCTGCGTGCGGACCTGACCGCAGCCCTTGAGGTCGCCGAGGGAGAGGGCCCCGGCCGCAACCGCGCCCACCTGCAGAGGGCCCGCGCCAGCGTCGCCCGCTGAGGCCACCCGGTCCCCGCCGTCTTGACCCGCCCCCACGGCCGAGCGCATTCAGGCAAGGTGAACGCTTCTCCTTCCCAGGTGCCTGCGCAGACCCCTTCCTCCCCGCCGCCAGCCCCGGGCGGCGGCCTGATCCGGTCCTCGATGGTGTTTTCGGGACTGACCCTGGTCAGCCGCTTTCTCGGCCTCGCCCGGGACCTGGTGATCACGGCCCGGATGGGCGCCAGCCAGACCATTGCCGCCGACGCCTTTTTCACGGCCCAGGCCTTCTCAAACCTGTTCCGGAGAGTCTTCGCCGAGGGTGCCTTCGCCGCCGCCTTCGTCCCGGCCTATGCCCGCAAGCTGGCGGCTGACGGTGACGCCGAGTCCAACCAACTGGCCACCGACGCCCTGGCCGCCATGGCTGCTGCCACCGTGGTCCTGACCGTCCTGGCCCAGCTGGCCATGCCCTGGATCATGCTGGTCTACTCGCCCGGCTACATCCAGGACCCGGCGAAGTTTCGCCTGGCGGTGGCCCTCACGCAGATCACCATGCCCTACCTGCCCTGCATGGTGGTGGCCTCCCTGCTGGCCGGGGTCCTCACCGCTCGCGGCCGGTTCATCATCTACGGCGCCTATCCGGTGATCCTGAATATCGGCATGCTGGCGGCGGTCCTGCCACAGAGGGATCCCGTCGCCGCCGCCTACGCCGCCTCCTGGGCGACCATCGTCTCCGGCGTGGCCCAGGCCGGGCTCTGCGCGTGGGG
>JBMOEP010000334.1:0-2681 GCA_049314675.1 Phenylobacterium sp. | reverse complement strand
TCTCAGTTTCCGGAGCCCGATCATGATCCGCAGTCCTGGCCTTCTCGCCCTGTCGGCCGCAAGTCTCTTCGCCCTGGCCGCCTGCCAGACCGGGCCGGACGGCATCACCTCGCCGACGGCGGCGGTGCGGGGCTTCTACGGTCCTTACAAGGGTGACTTCCGCGCGGCCGATGCGGCGCGCCTCAGCCCCGGCCTGGCCGCCGAGGTGGGAAAGGCCAAGGCCAACGAGGTAGAGTCTGCAGCCCTGACCAAGGCGGGTCCCAATCCCACCGACAAGCCGAACATACTGGAGGGCGAGATCTTCGCGGGCCTCAATGAGGGCTACACCAGCTACAGCCTGGGTCCCGCCCGGATCCTCGGTGACCGGGCCTCTGTGGCGGTGACCTTCGCCAACAAGGGCTACAAGACCCGCTGGACCGACGACGTGAATCTGGTCAACGCCAACGGCTGGAAGATCGACAACGTGCAATACACCGGCGGCTGGACCGGCCAGACCAGCCTGCGCGACACCCTGCGCCAGTTCAACACCCTGCCCGTCGCGCCGTGAGGGGCGCCCTGAGGGGCGTCCATCAGGCAGCGAGGATGAAGTCGCCGGCAGTCAGGATGGGCCTGTTGGTCCCGAAGGTCGCCAGGGCGATGGCCGCAGCGCCGCCGAGGCCATCCGCGTCGTAGTAGGGGGTCCCCGTAGTGGTGTCGTAGACTAGCCGGTCATCTGCGTCGTGCGCTGAGGTGACACCCGCCCCGGACCAAAAGAGGTTGGCGCCCAGGGTGCCGGCAGCGGACCCGGCAATGCCCGTGAAGGCCGCAAGGCTGAGCAGGAGCTTGTCGACCCCCGCAGCAAAGTCGGTGATCAGGTCCGCCCCCGCATCGGGCAGGCCCTCGAAGCGGAAGACATCGGAGCCCGCGCCCCCTATCAGCCGGTCGGCGCCCGTCCCGCCGGACACGGTGTCGTTTCCAAGACCGCCGGACAGGGTGTCCGCGCCGCCGCCGCCGCTGAGCAGGTTCGCGCCGCCGCCGCCGGTCAGGACATTGGCCGCGCTGTTGCCCGCCAGGTTGACCAGGCCCGCCGAGACCAGGACGCCGTTCTCGACCTCCGCCCCGAGGGTGAAGGTGGAGCCAGGGGTCGCCAGCAGGAACTGGACGGTATCCACGCCGGCGCCCGCGGTCTCGACCACCTGGTCCAGGGTGTCATCGAGGATGTAGACGTCATCGCCCGCGCCCCCCGCGAGGGTGTCGGCGCCGGCACCACCGGACAGGGTGTCTCCCCCATCCCCGCCCTCGATGCGATTGGCCAGGGCATTGCCGGTGAGGACATTGGCCAGGGCGTTGCCGGTGAGGTTGAAGGCCACGGCATTGTCCAGGGTGGCCTTCTCAACATTCGCCGCCAGGACGTAGGTCCCGCCGGCAGCGGCCATGGCCACCCGCACATGGTCGGTGCCAGCCCCCGTCGCCTCGATCACGGAATCCGAGAGGGAGTCGACGACATAGACGTCGTCGCCAAGTCCGCCCGCCAGGGTATCGGCGCCGGCGCCGCCGGAGAGGATATTGGCGGCGCTATTGCCCGTCAGGACATTGGCCAGGGCGTTGCCGGTCAGGCTGAAGGCGAGGGTGCCCAGAAGCTGGGCGTTCTCCACCTGGTCCTGGAGGGTCCAGCTACCGCCAACCGCATTGATGCCCACGAGGGCCAGGTCCACGCCACCGCCGGCCAACTCCACCAGGGTGTCGCCGATGGAGTCGACGACATAGGTGTCGTCGCCCGCGCCCCCGGTCAGGGTGTCGGCACCGCCACCACCGTCGAGCCGGTTGATGGCGGCATTGCCCGTCAGGGTATTGGCCAAGCTGTTACCGGTCAGGTTGAAGGCGACCGACGAGGTCAGGATGGCGCTCTCGACATCGCCTGTCAGGCTATAGGTCCCGCCCGCCGTGGCGATGGCGACCTCGACCTGGTCCCAGCCGCTTGCCGCCACCTCGACCACCATGTCCGAGGCGGAGTCGATGACGTAGATGTCATTGCCAGCGCCCCCAGCCAGGGTGTCCGCCCCCGCGCCGCCGTCCAGCCGGTTGGCGGCGGCATTGCCGGTCAGGCTGTTGGCGAGCCCGTTTCCGGTCAGATTGAAGGCTACCGTACTGACGAGGAGGACGTTCTCGACCTCGGCGGCCAGGGTGTAGCTTCCCCCGACGGTGGCGACGGAGAGCTGGACCGTATCGGTCCCGCCCCCCGCCGACTCCGCCGCCTGGTCGGAGAGGGAATCGACCAGGTAGAGATCATTGCCAGTACCGCCGACCAGGGAGTCGGCGCCCGCGCCGCCAAACAGGGTGTCGGCTCCGGTCTGCCCCGACAGGGTATCGGCCGCGTTGGTCCCCGTAAGGCGATTGGCAAGCGAGTTTCCGGTCAGGGTCATGGCCCCAGCGCCCACCGCATAGGCATGGTCGACATTGGCCGCCAGGGTGTAGCCGCCACCGGCAATGCCGAAGTCGACCCGGACCTGGTCCAGGCCCATGCCATCCGCCTCGACCACCAGGTCGGACGCGGAATCCACGAGGTAGAGGTCATCGCCAGCACCGCCCACCAGGGTGTCCGCCCCACCGCCACCGGACAGGGTGTTGGCGGCTGCGTTTCCGGTCAGCACATTGTTCAGGCTGTTGCCCGTGAGACTGAAGGCCAAGGTAGAGGTGACCTG
>JBMOEP010000333.1:0-2685 GCA_049314675.1 Phenylobacterium sp. | reverse complement strand
GCCCTCCGGCAAGGCGGAGACCAGGCTGTCAAGGCAGGCGACCCGCGCCGCCTCAGCGACTTCGGCGTCGGAGGCCCCAGGCCGGCCGATCCGGATATTGTCGGCGATCGTACCGCTGAAGAGCGAGTTCTCCTGGGTGCCCAGGGACGTCGCCCGGCGCACGGATTCCACTGTGAAGCCCCGCAGGTCCTGGCCATCGAGCGTAATGCGGCCTTGGTCGGGATCGAGTAGCCGGAGCATCAGCAGGGCCAGGGTGCTCTTGCCCGAACCGGTGGGGCCCAGGAGGGCAGTGATCTCGCCCTTACGGACCTCGAAATCCACGCCAGCCAGGACCGGGTGCCCCGAATACCCGAAACCGACGCCCTCGAGGCGGAGGGTGGGTGCCGGGCCTTCGAAAGGAACCGCGCCCGGGCGGTCGCGGATATCGGGGACGAGGTCGAGGATCTGGTAGACCCTCGCCAAGGCCACAGCCATGTCCTGGGCGGCGTTCCAGAGACCGGCGAGGCCCGAGGCCCCGGCGACGGCGGCCCGGGACCGCGTGCGCGCCTGGTCCTGGGCGCCCAGGTTCCACACTGCAAAGCCGAAGCCTGCCAGCACCTGATGGAGGAAGGTCGGGCCTTGGAGATGGGCCTGGAAGGCGGCGTAGAGCTCCAGGGCCACCAGGGGGGCGGCACCGATGAAGAAGCCGGCGAAGTTGGTGAACATCAGCCGCGTCCTCGCGCTCCCCGCAGCGGCAAGGGCGGCCGCGGAGTGGGCCTGGAAACCTGCGAGCCGGTCGGCCTCCAGCCGCTCAACCTTCAGGGTCCGCACCCCCTCCATGCTTTCCTGGACGAAATCGGTCAGGGCTGCATTGGCCGCACGGGCCGACCCGAACCCCCGTCTCAGTGCCGGGGCGCTCCAGCGCACCAGGAGGACGAGGGGCACGCTCACCAGGGCCGCGACCAGGGCCAGTCCCGGGCTTAGGGCGGCCAGGATGGCGAGTCCCAACAGCAGGGAGATGCCGGCGAGGGCCGGGTCCAGGACCAGGGACTTGAGGATGCCGGTCACCATCGCGCTGTCCTGCAGCACCCGGAAGACGGCCTCTCCGGCATTACTCTGGGCGTGGAAACGCAGGGACAGGGCTCGCCAGGTGCGCATGACGTGCAGCCTGAGGGCCTGGTTGATCTGCTGTTCGATCCAGATCCGATAGAAGGCGTTGGCGTGGCCGATCATCTGCCCAACGGCGGTGCCCACGACCCCCATGAGGATGATCCCGCCGATCAGCAGGGTGCGCTGGGCCGCGGTGAGCTGGGCGACATGGACCCAGGTCCCGGGGTCTAGGCGCAGGACCCCGGCGACGAAGGGCGTCACGGGCCCGGACAACAGCAGGGAATTGTAGATGGTCCCGAAGATGACAATACCGGTGAGGGTGCCCCAGGCGAAGCTCGCCACCTCGATCAGCATGTAGCCGAGGACGTGCCCGCGGACCGGGCGGATGAAGGGCCAGGCCCTGACGAACAGGCGGGCAATCTCGGTGAAGCCCAGCCCATCGGTCTGCAAAGCCCGCGGGATCTCGCCGGAGGCCTCGGTCCAGGCTGTACCAGCGCCGGTGTCGATCGCCGTCATGGCGCCCGCTCAAGGGACTGGCCATAGATGTCGACCTCGGCGTACCGCAGCCAACTGGGGTCGTAGCCCGGCGCCCGGTCGAAGGGCTCGGCGACCGCGCCGTCCGTCCGGAAGGCCGGATCGTAGTCAGCCGGCAGGTCCCCCGCCGTGCGCTTGGACAGTTCATCATGCAACGGCAGGAAGATGCGCCCCAGTTCGGGAGGCATGGGGCCCCGGCCGGAGGGAAGGGTGCGATCCACCGGCCGTCGGCCCAGGGCCTTGTCGAACCGGAAGGCCCGCTCGGCATAGGCCTGGGACTGCGCAGCCTCGGCCTCGGTCATCAGGCTATTCACAGTCCGCCCCACCGGGATGACCGCCGTGTAGTCACCAAAGGTCAGGGTGTCGGCCGGTCCGAGGTCGGGGGGCAGGGCGCCGGCGCCGACGGTCATCCGGCCCGCCTCCACACGCACCCAGAAGCCGCCGGCCGCCCCGTCAGGAAAGGCATAGCGCGGCGTGCGGATGAATTCCTCGGAGAAGGTATAGGTGAGGCTGGCGATCCCCGGAGCATATTTCGGCGAGGCGGCACGGCGGGTCAGGAGGGTGCGGGCCAGGCCCACCCATTCCGGTGTCATGAAGGTCAGCCGGGGCAGGGTCAGGGGCGCCATGGCGTCATGGAACTGGCGGAGGACGGCCAAGAGCCCAGGGTGGTCGGGAAGGGCGCCCGAGACCTTCCACCGGGTCAGCCGGCCCAGGCGGTCCCGGGCCGCTTCAAGGCGGACGGGGTCGGAGCCCCGGTACAGGAGCCGGGCGAGATTGCTGAGCACCGAGTGATCCGCCTCGACCCGGAATGTGCAGTCGGCCTCGGTACGGACCCCCTCACCGACCCGGACCTGTCCGCCCTCGATCTCCGCCCACCAGGCGAAGGGGCCTTCGGGATGCAGGTGGGCCGGCGGATTGTGGGCCACCTCACAGAGGACGACCCGGGGCGCCGAGGCGAGGGCAGGGCCAGCCTCGACGACCAGTTGCTGCAGGACCTCACGCCCCGCCTCGATCCAGGCCTGGGATCCGAAGGCCCTTCCCCCAGGGATTCCGGGGTGACCG
>JBMOEP010000332.1:0-2695 GCA_049314675.1 Phenylobacterium sp. | reverse complement strand
GGTCGGCCAGCATTCGGCCGGCAAGATGAGCCTGGACGACCTCTGCTCCCTCGAACAGCACGCCTGTCCGTCCGACGGTGCCTGCGGTGGCCAGTTCACCGCCAACACCATGGCCTGCGTGTCCGAGGCGATCGGCCTGGCCCTGCCGCTCTCTGCTGCCCTCCCAGCACCCTACCTGAGCCGGGACGCCTATGCGGTGGCCTCGGGCGAGACCGTGGTCCGCCTGATCGAGACCCAGCTGCGGCCCCGTGACATCGTCACCCGCAAGTCCTTCGAAAATGCCGCTGCGGTGATCGCGGCGACGGGCGGATCGACCAACGGTGCCCTGCACCTCCCGGCCATGGCCCATGAGTGCGGCATATCCTTCACCCTGCGCGACTTCGCCGAGATCGCCCAGCGCACGCCGCATATCGCGGACCTGAAGCCTGGCGGCCGCTTCGTGGCCAAGGACATGGGCGAGGCCGGCGGCATGCCCATGTTGCTGAAGACGCTCCTCGAAGGCGGCTACATCCACGGCGACTGCATGACCATCACCGGCAAGACCATCGCCGAGAACGTCAAGGATGTGGTCTGGCGCGACGACCAGGAGGTCATCCGCACGGTCTCCAACCCGCTGTCGCCTACCGGCGGCCTGGTCGGCCTCTGGGGCTCGCTTGCGCCTGAAGGCGCCATCGTCAAGGTGGCGGGCATGACCTCGCACCGCTCGCACCGGGGTCCGGCCCGGGTCTTCGACGGCGAGGAGGCCTGCTTTGAGGCCGTGGAGCGCGGCGACTACAAGGACGGTGAAGTCCTCGTCATCCGGTACGAGGGTCCCCGCGGCGGCCCCGGCATGCGGGAAATGCTCTCGACTACGGCGGCGCTGAGCGGACAGGGGCGCGGCGACAAGGTGGCTCTGGTCACGGATGGCCGCTTCTCTGGCGCGACCCGCGGCCTCTGCATCGGGCATGTCGGCCCCGAGGCCCAGCTTGGCGGTCCGATCGGCCTGGTTCAGGACGGTGACATCATCTCGATCGACTCCGATGCCGGAAAGATCGACCTCGAGGTGGAACCCGCCGAGCTTGAACGCCGTCGCAAGGCCTGGAAGCCCCGGGTCACAGGCTATGGCTCAGGCGCCCTTTGGAAGTACGCCCAGATCGTCGGTCCCGCCCACGAGGGTGCCGTCACCCATCCCGGCCAGGCCGGTGAAAGCCACATCTACGCCGACCTCTAGGTCCTGTTCCGATAGGTGGGGACAGGCTCCAGGGGATTGGTCAGGGCAGGGCGGAAACCCCGGCGATGAAGGGGTGTGCCAGGAGGACGGCCAGGTAGACCCCCACTGCGATCAGGGCCTGGAGGGCGAACTCCGAGGGCCTGAGCGTCTGCCGTCCTGACAGGATGGCGCCGAAGGGCACAAAGGAGGAGCGGGCCTCGAAGGCCGCCCAACGCTCGCCATGCGTGCGCCGGCGCTTGGCGTCGATGCTGGCGGCCCCGCCGAGGGACAGGACCAGCAGGGAGCCGAACAGGACCAGAGAGGCCAGGTCGCCGTTCACCAGGAGATGGCCCGACGACCAGATGGCCATGCCCCAGAGGAAGGGATGACGGGTGATCCTCAGGACGCCGCGCACGGGATCGGGATCGTCCACCGCGCCAGACTGACCCACGGCGCCGGGATTACGGGTCAGGACGCCCGGCACGATCAGCAGGAAGGCCAGCAGCATCAGGCCGATCTGGAGGTTTCGGGTCACCGGGGTGACACTCCACCAGACCAGGTTCGCCGCTTCACCCCGGGCGAGGCGGTGCGCGACGAACATCCAGGCCAGGACCGCGCCCGATGCGAGGGAGAAGAGTCCCAGGTACCGGCCTTCGCCCAGCCGGGCGACCAGCCGGTCGCGGACCGTGGTTCCGCTGATGAACAGGTGAAGGAGCAGGAAGGCGACGGCGGCGAGGATTAGCGACGGCATGGCGGCGGTTCCCAAGTCTGCAAAACCAGGCTGGCCCCTTACGCTTACGCCGTCAAGTCAAACGCCTAGTCGAGGATGGGGCCTTCGTCGCCGCCGCCGCGCAGGGTCAGGGTCCGGCCCATGGCGTCGAACAGCAGGTTCATGGCCACGGGCTTGTGCACGATGTCGTCGGCGCCCGCCGCCAGGCAGTCTTCCCGGATGGTCAGGCTGGTGTCGGCGGTGACCACGATGACAGGCAGGTTGGCCTTGGCGTCCTTGCGGGCGCGGATGTGGCGGATGGCGGTCAGGCCGTCCATGCCGGGCATGCGCAGGTCCATGAGGATGAGGTCGTAATCGCCCTCGTCGATCATCCGCAGGCCGGTTGCAGCCTCGGGCGCCTCGGCGACATTCACGCCAGCAATGCCCAGCATGTCCCTGACGACACGCCGGTTCATCTCGTTGTCCTCAACGAAAAGGACGTCAACGTCTGAGGTTTCCGCTGCCATGGCACACTAACTCAACCGACTTCACCCTGCGACACAAGCGATTAACGCGCAATTTCACCAATGGCGAAAAGTCAGGCGGATTCCGGCAGCAGGGTCAGGAGGGCCTCGGTGAGGCGTGCCGCAGAGATCGGCTTGGCGATGACCTTCACCGCGCCGGCGGCCAGGGCGGCCTCGATGTCCTCGGTATCCGGCGAGGGCCAGGTCACCGCCAGTTCGCGGGCGCCCGCCGCCACAAGCTTGGCGATTGCAGCCACGCGTGCAGTCCGGTCC
>JBMOEP010000331.1:0-2696 GCA_049314675.1 Phenylobacterium sp. | reverse complement strand
AGAAGTGGTCGCAGCCGGGCAGGACCACGCCCTTGCCCCGGGCAAAGCGGGCGGCCAGAGCTTCGGGGTCGCCGGACAGGCGGTCCTGCATCCCGGCGATGACGCGGACGGGCATGGGCAGGGTTCCCAGGGCGTCGGGGTCGAGGGGCGGGTTGGTGGCCTCGGTGCAGGCGGCCAGGGCCTCGAGGTCCTCGCCCTGCTCGTCGGCGAACTGGCGGAAGCTGCGCAGCATGGGCTCGGTGATGGACTCCGGGTCCGCCGCCCGCATGGCCGCGGCCATGGCGCCGGTGGCGGCGGTTTCGCGCGGGGTGAAGAGGGCGTCACCGACGCCGCCGAGGATGAGGTTGGAGACCCGGCCCGGGGCGGTGAGGGCGACTTCCAGCGCCGTGCGCGATCCCATGGAATAGCCGAAGAGATCCGCCCGGTCCGCGCCCAAATGGTCCATCAGGGCCAGGACGTCACTGGCCATCGCCGCGCGGCTGTAGAGGGCTGGATCGTGGGGCTTGGCGCTTTCGCCATGGCCGCGCTGGTCGAGGGCGGCAAAGCCCATGCCCCGCCGTTCAAGGGCCGCGTACCAGCCGGTCCGCCGCCAGCCCTCATGACGGTTTGAGGCAAACCCGTGGACGAGGATCAGCCAGGGGGCACCGGGCGCGGGCTCGCGGGCGTCGAAGGCGATCTGAAGGCCGTCGGAGGTAAAGGTTGCCATGGCCTGCTTCCCCCCGCCGTCCGCCTCAGACCTCGATGGCGCTCGTGACGATGCGCGAGGCCAGGCCGTAGGCCACGCCTTCCTCGGCGGTCATCCAGAAGTTGCGCTGGGTGTCCTTGAGGATCTTCTCGAAGGTCTGGCCGCTTTCCCGGGCGATGAGGTGGTTCATGCGCTGGCGCATCTTCACGATTTCCTCGGCCTCGATCTGGATGTCGGAGGCCTGGCCGCGGACACCGCCGCTCGGCTGGTGCAGGAGGAAGCGGGTGTTGGGCAGGCAGACCCGGTTCTCGCGCTCGGCGCCCAGGAAGATGGTGACCCCGGCGCTGGCCACCCAGCCGGTGCCGATGGCCTTCACCTTCGGGCCGCAGAACCGCATGACATCGTGGATGGTGTCGCCGCTCTCCACGTGGCCGCCGGGCGAGTTGATGATGACCCGGATGTCGCCGTCGCCCTCGGCCGCCAGGGCCAGGAGCTGGGCGGTGACCCGCTCGGCCATGCGCATATTGACCTCGCCGAAGACGAGGACCGTGCGGGACTTGAACAGGGCGCCGACGATCGGGCCGCCCGCCATGGCCGCATCTGCTTCTGGCTTGGGCGTCTCGCCCTCTTCCTCGTCGTCAAGCCGCCAGTCGCGCATGGGAAACTCCATCAGTGAAGGGTCTGGAACCTGTGCCCCGGCGCCGCCGGGCGCAAGGGGTCCGACGCCCCGCGGCCGGAAAAAGCCGCCGCTGCCCTCCGACTAGCCCGCCCGGCCCCGGACGACAAGCCGGGCGGCTTGACCCGGTGGAGGGCGAAGCGGCAAATGAAAGCTGAAACATGACCCGAAAGCGGAGGAAACCCATGGGCGAACTTTTCGATCTGACCGGCAAGGTGGCGATCATCACCGGCTCGTCGCGCGGCATAGGCAAGGCCATTGCCGAGCGCATGGCCGAACACGGCGCCAAGGTGGCCATCTCCTCGCGCAAGGCTGGCCCCTGCGACGAGGTCGCTGCCGCGATCAATGCCCGCTGGCCCGGCTCGGCCATCGCCGTGCCCGCCAACATCTCGTCCAAGGACGACCTGGCCCGCCTGGTCGACGAGACTCGCAAAGCCTTCGGCAAGGTGGACATCCTGGTCTGCAACGCCGCCTCCAACCCCTATTACGGGCCGATGAGCGGCATCAGCGACGAGGCCTTCCGCAAGATCCTGGAAAACAACATCATCGCCAATAACTGGCTGGTGAACCTGGTCTCGCCGGAAATGGTCGAGCGCAAGGACGGGGCGATCATCATTGTCTCGTCCATCGGCGGCTTCCGCGGCACCGCGGTGATAGGCGCCTACGCCATCTCCAAGGCGGCAGACATGCAGATGGCCCGTAACCTCGCCCAAGAGCTGAGCCCCCACAATATCCGCATCAACTGCATTGCGCCGGGCCTGGTGAAGACCGACTTCGCCCGCGCCCTGTGGGACACCCCCGAGGCCGAGATCCGGTCGTCGGCAGGTACGCCCCTGCGTCGCCTGGGCGAGCCCGACGACATTGCCGGCGCAGCGGTCTTCCTGGCCTCAAAGGCCGGCGGCTGGATGACTGGCCAGACGGTGGTGGTGGACGGCGGCTCAACGAGCTGAGGCGTCAGGCTCCAGTCGCGCCCAGGGACAGGTCACGGGCCCGGGCCAGCCGCACCGCGGCCTCGTCCAGCACGTCGTCGGCCTTGGCGAAGCACAGGCGCAGGACCCGGGTGACGGCCTCGGTCTCGTAGAAGGCCGAGACCGGGATGGCGGCGACGCCAGCCTGGGTCACCGCGCGCAGGGCGAAGGCCCGGTCGGCCTCGTCCACGCCGGAGCCGGGCAGGTCCACGGTGAGGAAGTAGGTAGCCTGGGAATGGGCGACCACGAAGCCCTCGTGGCGCAGGGCGGCGGCCAGCCGGTCGCGGCTGGCCTGCAGGCGCGCCGGCATCTGCGTGAACCAGTCCCCCGGCGACTCCAGGCCAAGGGCGACGGCGGCCTCGGGTGG
>JBMOEP010000330.1:0-2699 GCA_049314675.1 Phenylobacterium sp. | reverse complement strand
GGGGCCCTGCTGACGGTCTTCGCCGTCGTCGCCGGTATCGCCCTGCACGCCATCCGGCGCATTGCCGGGGGGCGGTGGGAGCGACTGCGCGAGGCCTGGTCGGCCTACTCCGGGTTCCTGGAGGAGCGCCTCGCCGGCCTCGACGACGTCCGGGCCAATGGCGGCGGCGGCCATGTCATGCGGCGCATGGCCCAGGTAAACCAGGAGCTCCTGGTGTCGAACGTCTCTGCGGCGCGGCGCGGGCACTGGATCTTCCTGACTGCCAGCACCCTGTTCTCGATTGGCTTCGGCCTCGCCCTTGCCCTCGGTATCTGGCTGTTCCAGCGCGGCGAGGCCACCATCGGCACGGTCTTCATGTTCATGCAGTACGCTGGCATGATGGCCATGCCGATCATGCTGATCGGCCAGCAACTGCAGCAGTTCCAGCAAGCCGCAGCCAGCCTGAAGCGGATCGGCGACCTGCGCGCCATTACCCCCACCCTGACCGACGGCCCCGGCGCGGGATGGGAGGGCCGGCGCATGCAGGCACCCCAGGTCGGCTTCCAGGGCCTGACCTTCGCCTACCGCGCCGACACCCCTGTGATCCGCGACCTCGACCTTCAGGTCCCGGCGGGGGAGGTCATCGGCCTCCTCGGCCGCACCGGCAGCGGCAAGACCACCCTGACCCGCCTGCTCTTCCGTCTCTATGACCCGCAGGCGGGTGCCCTGACCCTCGACGGGACGGATATCCGCACAGCGCGCCTGGACGAGTTGCGCGGCCGGATCGGCCTGGTCACCCAGGAGGTCCAGCTGTTCGACACCACCATCCGGGACAACGCCACCCTGTTCGATCCCGGGGTGCCGGATGCACGCATCCACGAGGTGCTCACCGACCTGGGACTCGGCGACTGGCTGGGCCGCCAGCCTGAGGGCCTGTCCACCGTGCTCAAGGCCGGGGGCGGTCTTTCGGCGGGCGAGGCCCAGCTCCTGGCCTTCGCCCGGGTCTTCCTGAAGGATCCCGGCCTGGTGGTCCTGGACGAGGCCTCCTCGCGCCTCGACCCGGCCACAGACCAGCGGATCGAGCAGGCCCTGGACCGCCTCCTGGGAACCGACGGCTCCGGGCGTCGCCGCACTGCCATCATCATCGCCCACAAGCTGTCGACCGTTCAGAGGGCCGACCGGATCGCCATACTCGACCAGGGTCGCCTACTGGAGACCGGGCGACGGACAGACCTCGAGGCCGACCCCACCTCGGCCTATGCCAGGCTCCTGCGCACCGGGCTTGAGGAGGTGATGGCGTGAGCGAGGTGGATCGTCCCACCCCCGAGCCAGAGGCCGGTGCCCTGCCGCCGCCGCTTCCGCCGCCGGACCAGACCGCCTTCCGACAGGCGGCGCGGATCGCTGCCGCCCGGCCCGGCCTGTTCGGCATCAGCATGGCCCTCTACGCGGCCTTCTATTCCCTGCCCCTGCTGGGCGGCCTGGTGCAGAGGGAGATTTTTGACAACCTTTCCGGCCACGCCCATGCCGCCATCAACGTCTGGAGCCTGGTAGGCCTGTGGTTCGCGGTCCAGATCGCACCCCTCGTGGTCTCCTACTTCTCCGTCTGGGCCTTCGTGACCTTCACCTCCGTCTCACGGCTGATGATCCGGACCAACATGATGGGCTGGATCGTGTTCGCCCGGGGCTCCCGCCCCTCGGCGGGCACCTCGGGCGAGGCCCTGAGCCGGTTCCGGGATGACGTGGGCGAGGTCATCGCCCTGTTGGACGGCTGGGTCGACACCTTCGGCCAGGCCATCTTCGCCGTCCTGGCCCTGACCATCATGTGGGGCATCAACGCCCAGGTGACCTTCGCAATCATCGCCCCGATGATCCTGATGGTCTTCATCACCCAGAGGATCACCGCCGGCATCCACCGCTATTCCCGCGTGGCGCGGGAGGCCGAGGCCCGGGTGACCTCCTTCGTCGGCGAGACCTTCACCGCCGTCCAGGCCGTCCGTGTGGCGGGCGCGGAGGACCGCGTCCTCGGCCGGCTGGCGGACCTCAACGCGACCCGCCGGGAGACCGCTGTCCGGCATCGGATCTACGTGACCCTGCTGGATACCTTCGGGGCGGGGACCTCCAGCCTGGCCCTCGGGGTCATCCTCCTGCTGGCTGCCGGCGCCATGAAGGCCGGGGAGTTCTCGGTGGGCGACTTCACCCTCTTCGCGGCCTATGTGGGCGCTGCGACATCGGCGCCCCGCTGGCTCGGCCGGCTGCTGGCGCGCAAGCGCACCGCCGACGTGGCCCTGATGCGGATCGAGACTCTGCTCGGCGATGCCCCTCTCGAGCGGGTCACCGAGGCGACGCCCCAGGGCCCCGAGCCCACCGGGCGCCACGACCCTCTGCGGACCCTGGAGGTCCGCAGCCTCACCTGCCGGCACGGCGGGAACGGCAATGGGGTGGAGGACGTCAGCTTCACCCTGGAGCGGGGCACTGTGACCATCGTTACAGGCCGGGTCGGCGCCGGAAAGACCACCCTGCTGAGGGGCCTCCTGGGCCTGCTCCCCACCCAGTCGGGCGAGGTGTTCTGGAACGGCGAGCGAGTCGAGGACCCCGCCACCTTCCTGACGCCGCCGCGCTGCGCCTACACCGGCCAGACCCCGCGCCTCTTCACCGAAACCCTGCGCGATAACATCGCCATGGGCCTGGACCTCTCCCCGGAGGACCTCGAGCGCGCAGTC
>JBMOEP010000329.1:0-2701 GCA_049314675.1 Phenylobacterium sp. | reverse complement strand
ACCGGGTTGTTGACCTCTGCGTGCAAGAGGGGCTGCGCGTGCCTCAGGACTGCGCGCCATCGGCGGCTGCGCCCGCAATCCGGCGCTGCTCCAGCTCAAGGCGGGTGTCCTCGGCCGTCGGATCACCCACTGCATCTCCTTTACAATGACTACAGCAAATAATACGCAACAAAGGATTTAGATGAAAAAACGAATCGGCAGTCGCATCCTGTTGGACGAGCTTCCCTTTCTGCCCGAGGGCGTCCCGCCGTCTCCGAGCGCGGCGGCGCCGTGGCCGGCGAAATGGATCGGGCATCCCGAGGAGGTCCTAGGCTCGGCGCCCCAGGCGCTGGCCTTCCATGTGAGCGTGGAGCTCAAGGCCCCGGCAACGCTCACCGTCCACGTCTCCGCCGACGAGCGCTACGAGTTCTACGTGGACGGTGAGCGTCAGGGCCGAGGCCCGGAGCGGGGAGATCCGGCGCATTGGCGTTTCGAGTCCTATCGCCTGGAACTGGCGAAAGGCCGCCATCACTTCGCCGCCAAGGTTTGGTGGCTCAAGGGCGCCGGGCTCTCCCCGTTCGCCCAGATGAGCCTGAAACCGGCGTTCCTGCTGGCAGCCGAGGGTCCGTTGGGCGAGCAACTCTCCACCGGCCTGGCAGCTTGGCGGGTCATGCGGATGCCCGGGCTTGAGTTCCTGCCCCCGGAGTTCGTCTGGGGCACCGGCGCCAAGACCCGCGTGATCGCCAAAGCGTTCCCCTGGGAGTTCTCCACGGGCGTCGGCGATTTCTGGGTTCAGCCAGCCGTCCTGTGCAACGCCGTGGTCGCGGACTATTCTCCCGGATACGCGTCGAACTGGCTGCTTACCCCCGCCACGCTACCGCCGATGCAGGAGGAGACACGGCATTCCGGGACGGCGCGTCATGTCCAGGCTGTCGACACGTGGGAGACGTCCAAGCTGCCTGTGCTGCACGCCGAGAATCTGGGCGCGGAAGGTGCGGCTTGGGACAAGCTGCTAGCAGGAAAGGAGCCTCTGGCCATCCCCGCCCATGCGTGGCGCAGGGTCATTGTCGATCTCGGGGAATACCGCTGCGCCTATCCCGCCGCGCGGTTCTCCGGTGGTGCCGGCGCCAGGCTGCGCATCCGCTGGGCGGAATCGCTCTACCTCCCGAAATGGCAGATGATCAAGGGGATGTATGAGATTCAGCTCAAGGGCGACCGTGACGGAATCGAGGGAAAGTCCTTTGTCGGTATTGGCGACGAGATCGAGTTGGATGGCGCCAGGAGCCGGGTGTTCTCGCCGCTCTGGTGGGAGGCGGGCCGCTACCTCGAAATCACTGTCCGAACCGATGCCGAGCCGCTCAGTATCGAGGATTTCCATCTCGAGTTGACTGGCTATCCGCATGCGTTCAGCGGGCGTTTCAGCTCGTCGGACGAGCGGCTGGAGCGGATCGTCGACATCTCGCGCCGCACATTGCGCATGTGCTCGCACGAGACATACATGGACTGCCCCTACTACGAGCAGCTGATGTATGTCGGCGACACGCGCATCCAGGCGCTGGCGACCTACGTTCTGAGTGGCGACGACCGCTTGCCGCGCAAGGCCATCAGCCTGTTCAACGACTCGCGGGTGCCCACCGGCCTGACGCAGTCACGATACCCGTGCCGCGACCCGCAAATCATCCCTCCCTTCTCGCTCTGGTGGGTGGCGATGGTCCATGACTACGCTCTATGGCGGGGGGACCTGGCGTTCGTGAAGTCGATGATGCCGGGTGTTCGGGCCGTGCTCGATCATTTCGCCTCAAAGATCCGCCCCGACGGATTGCTCGCCAATCCGAACGGCTGGAACTTCCTCGACTGGGTGGATGGCTGGAAGTGGGGCGTGCGGGCCGACGGCGGCCACGGGGTCAGCGGCCCGCTCAACTGGCATGCCGCCATGACCTTCCAGTTGGCCTCAGAGCTCGAAGCCATGGTGGCGGAGCCGGAGCTGGCGAAGCGCTGCGCCCGGCTCGCCCGCGGCGTAGCGGCGGCGGCCGACCGTCATTTCTGGGTCGAGCAACGCGGGCTTTACGCCGACGATCTCGACCACAGCCTCTTCAGCGAGCATTCGCAATGCCTGGCCCTCCTGGGCGGCCTATTGCCCAAGAAGCGCGAAAAGGCGCTGGCGGCGAATCTTTTCACTGATCCGGCACTGGACCGGGCGACAATCTATTTCAGCCACTACCTCTTCGATGCCTGTCAGCGGTTCGGGCGCATCGACCGCCTCTTCGACCGCCTGGGCGTCTGGTTCGGGCATGAGCCGCTGGGGCTGACCACGACCCTGGAGTCGCCGGAGCCCGCCCGCTCGGACTGCCATGCGTGGTCGGCGCATCCCCTCTATCACTTCGCTGCCAGCGTGGCCGGGGTCAGGCCGACGGCCCCCGGATTCGCCGAGGTCGAGATCAGGCCCGACTTGGGGCCGCTGACTTGGATCGATGCCAAGATCGTGCATCCCCTGGGAAACGTCGAGCTCCACCTCGAGAAGAAGGGGGAATCGCTGGTCGGGGAGATTGCTTTGCCCAATGGCGTGGGCGGCAGCCTGAGGCTCCCGGCACGGAGTATTCCGCTGCGCCCCGGGCGGAACCGGATAAAAAAATAACAATGTCATTCATATCGCCGGTGTATCGGCAAACAAGGAGAAACAAAAAAAGTCAAGTACCAATAAGAATCGCAGTGGCGGGGCTGC
>JBMOEP010000328.1:0-2711 GCA_049314675.1 Phenylobacterium sp. | reverse complement strand
CAGAGAGCAGGACGTTGGACAGGATCGGGATTGTATTCCGGCGCTCCACCGCGCTCTGGACGTGGCCCAAGGCTTTCAGGAGGGCGGCGCGCTCGATCGTCAGCTTCATCAGTTGGGTCCGGTGTGAGCCGGGGACGGGAACGGCGAGGCCGAATCCGCCCCACAAGGTGGACTTCTGACTTTAATCATTTGTTGGGCTTGGGAAAGGGGTCCGCAGTCAGGCCCGGGTGTCCAGGTTGGCGCCCCGGGAATCACCCCCGGAAGACCCGCCGGTGGAACTCCGGGCGGCGACCACGACCATGGCGGGCCGGACCAGGCGGCCCAGGAGCTCGTAGCCGGGCTGAAGGCACTGGATCACCGCGCCGGGGGCGAGATCGGGGCTCTCCTGCTCCATCATGGCCTGGTGATGGTGCGGATCGAACCGGTCACCCGCGGCGGGCGAGACGGACTTGAGGCCATTGGACTCGAAGGCCGACAGCAGGGCCTTCTGGGTCATCTCGACGCCGACGACAAAGTTGCGGACCCCCGCGTCCTCGCCGCCGGGGGGCGTGGCCAGGGCCCGGCCCAAGGTATCCGCCACCGCCAGGAGGTCCCGGGCGAACTTCTGGATGGCGTAGGCCCGGGCGTCGTTGGCCTCGCGCTCGGCCCGGCGACGGGTGTTCTCTGCATCGGCGGCGTAACGGAGGATCTGTTCCTTCAGGGCGGCGTTCTCAGCCGAAAGGGCATCGAAGGCATCGAAAGCGGCGTCCTCGGCCAGGTCTGCGTCTTCGGGGCCAGCGTCGGAGGCTGTAGGATCGTCGGACATTTCATTCATCCTTTCATGCGCTTTCCCGGCGGGCGGCGGTCGTCTCAGGCTTCAGACCCCGGCCATCTGAGACAGCACCCGGGCCGTATAGTCCACCAACGGAATGACCCGGGCGTAGTTCAGTCGCGTCGGGCCGATGACGCCGATGGCGCCCAGGAGCTTCTTCTGGCCCGACATATAGGGTGCCGCAATGACGGCGGAACCTGAAAGCGAGAACAGGCGGGTCTCGGCGCCGATGAAAATCCTCACGCCCTGAGCCTCGCTCACGCCGTCCAGCAGGCCGATCAGCTGCTCCTTCTGCTCCAGGTCGTCGAACAGCATGCGCACGCGCTCGAGATCCTCGAGGGTGTCGCTGTCGGCCAGGAGGTTGGCGCGGCCACGAACGATCAGGGAGCGGTCACGCCCCTCGCCGCCGCCCCAGACCGCCAGACCCTCCTCGACGAGGCGGGCAGCGGCCACATCCAGCTCCCGGCGGGCATGGTCCAGTTCGAGGCGGATGTCCTGCCCCGCCTCGGCCAGGGTCTTGCCCCGCAGCCGGGCATTGAGGAAGTTTCCGGCCTCCTGGAGAGCCGAGGGCGTCACCCCAGGGGGGAGCTGCATGAGCCGGTTTTCCACCGCGCCATCCTCGAAGACCATCACCGCGAGGGCCTGGCCGGCGCCCAGGGAGACGAACTCCGCGTGCTTGACCCCGGCCTCCCGCACAGGCGTGACGACGATGCCTGCGCCCCCCGCCAGGCCGGACAGGAGGATGGAGGCCTCGTTGAGCATGTCCTCGACGGAACGCCCCCGTCCCGCCAGCCGCGTCTCGATCTCCCGGCGATCCGTATCGGCCACGTCGCCCAATTCCATCAGACCGTCGACAAAGAGGCGCAGGCCGGCATGGGTGGGAAGCCGCCCGGCGCTGATGTGGGGGGCGCCCAGCAGGCCGAGTTCGGTCAGGTCCTGCATGGTGTTGCGGATGGAGGCGGGCGAGAGCTGGATGCCACCCCGGGAGAGGGTACGGGAACCGACGGGCTCGCCGGTCTGGAGATAGCTCTCGACCACCCGGCGGAAGATGTCGCGGGCGCGGCTGTCGAGTTCGGCTAGGGTCGGACCCCGAGGGAGAAACTGGCCGGTCACGCTCTTAAGGTCCCCGCTTCCGGTCGGGCATGGACGCAGGCCCTGAGTTACAGGATAAGCACCCACCCCGCGGGCGCAAGGTGCGGGGGCCTCCCTTCCGCCGACACGCCGAGACCCCCTCCATGACCGCATCCCGCCCCTTTGACCGGCCCATCGACAGCCTCCGCATCGTAACACTCGAGACGGGCGTGAATCGCTATGCGGAAGGGTCGTGCCTGGTCACCTTCGGCCACACCCGGGTCCTGGTGACCGCCAGCGTCGAAGAGCGGGTGCCGCCCTTCCTCCGCGGCCGCGGACAGGGCTGGGTCACCGCAGAGTACGGCATGCTGCCCCGGGCGACCCACACCCGGGGCCGACGCGAGGCCTCGGAAGGCAAGCAGTCCGGCCGCACCCAGGAAATCCAGAGGCTGATCGGTCGCTCCCTCCGGGCCGTGGTCGACATGGCGGCCCTGGGCGAACGCCAGATCTCGCTCGACTGCGACGTCATCCAGGCGGACGGCGGCACGCGGACGGCCGCCATCACCGGGGCCTGGGTGGCGCTGAAGCAGGCAACCGACCTTTTGGTGCGTGAGGGTGTGATCCCCCGCTCCCCCCTGATCGACCAGGTGGCGGCGGTATCCTGCGGGGTCTGTAAGGGGGTTCCGGTCCTCGACCTGGAGTACGAGGAGGATTCCAATGCCGAGGCGGACGCCAACTTCGTCCTCACCGGCAATGGCGACATTGTGGAGATCCAGGCAACCGGCGAAAAGCGGGGCTTCACCCGGGACGAGTTCGAGGCCCTGTTCGG
>JBMOEP010000327.1:0-2715 GCA_049314675.1 Phenylobacterium sp. | reverse complement strand
CCCGGGCCTGCAGGACGGCGGCGGCTCGGGACCCGGCCTGGGGGTCGCCCCCGAGGACAGCGAGGGCCCCCGCCGCCGATTGCTCGGCCGCCTTGAGATGTTCGCGGGCCAGGCGCGCAGTGTGGCGGGCCTGGTCGGCCACCTGTACCGATCCCGCCCCGGCCGCAGCCAGTCCGGCCTGCCGCATGGCCTCCGCTTCGGCATAGCGCAGGGTTTCACGGGCGGCGGCCACATTGGCCTGCTCGCGGCCATAGGCGGCCCGCTGTTGAGCAACCATCTGCTCTGCGTTGGCCAGTTCAGCCTCGGCGGCCGACAGGGACGCCTGGGCGTCCCGGGCGTCCAGACGGAAGAGCACCTGGCCCTTCTTCACCGCCTGGTTCTCGCGCACGAAGATCTCGACCACCCGGCCGCTGATCGAAGGGGCCACGGGGGTCTTCGCGACCTGGACGAAGGCGTTATCGGTGGTCTGGAAGCGGCCTAGGGTCAGGAGGTACCAGGCCAGGACGGCGAGGATGACCAGCGGCCCGCCCGCCATCACGATCCAGCGTCTGGAGACGCCGCCCCTCTTGCGGGCCCCGCCCGCTGGCCCTTCCGGCGCCTTGTCGGTCACGCGCCTTCCTCCCCTTGTCTTCTCGGGTCCGATCAAGCCGGCCCGCGGGGCTCGAAGCTCCCCATTCCCCTTCATGTTCCGCCCATTGCCGCGACAGGGCAAGTCGCCAAGTCGCACCGGGTAGGATTTTCTCACGCTTTTTCTATTACTTAGCCGGAGTGTACTCGGGCGTCCAAATTTCATGCAGCAGTGATCTTGTCACCGCTGCGCTCTCCCTCCAGCATGGGTCCGGTTCCACTCGCGCCTCGGCCCCGATGTCTGCAAGCCGCCTGTATTCGCTGGTCCGCGCCTGGAAGGCGGCTGAAGTCGCAGTCCTTCTGGATGGGCGTCCAGAACTCCGGGTTCACCGCGACGCGCGGGGAAGGAACTGGCTTCACCAGGTCTGCATGGTCGAGTCCGGTGGGTCGCAGCGCCCTGTTGCCGACAGTGTCTCGACGGCGGAGGTGCTCCTGGATCGGGGCCTGGGTCTCGACGATGCGGCCTTCACGGAGGGGGAATGGCGCGCCACGCCGCTCTGGCACGCCGTGAGCCGCGGGCGAAACCTGACCCTCGCACGCTGGCTCCTTGGGAGGGGCGCGGACCCCCGGTTCTGCCTCTACGCCGCCGCCTGGCGTTCGGACCTGGAGGCCATCGACCTCCTGGTCAGCGCCGGGGCGCCCGTCGACGAGACGACGTCCAGTGATGGCGCGACGCCTTTTCTCTGGGCGGTGGCCACCAGCCATTTCGACAGTGCGCGGCGGCTTCTTGAGCATGGGGCCGATCCCGACCGGCGCGGCCGGGACGGCCTGACCGCCCTTCACCTGATGATCCGGAAGTCGAGCCCGGTGGAGGCCCTCACCATGGTGACGGAGTTTGGCGCCCGCGGGGACATCCCTGACCCGGAGGGGCGCACGGCGATCGAGCGCCTCTCCCGGAAGCGCGATCCCGCCCTCAGGGAACTCGCTGCGCGACTCGAGCGCGCCTAGGCGGGGGCCTGCACGCCCTCGCGAAGGCTGGCGTCTCCGGCGGTGAAGTCCTCCTGGACGAGCCACAGCCTGAGCAGGTGGCGTTTTCGGGCGGGGTCGTCCCAGTCCTCGTAGGCGGTGCGCTTGTGCAGGATGGAGGCGTTCTTCAGCAGCTGGATGTCGCCAGGCTGGAAGTCCATGTCCAGGTAGTGGTCAGGATCGTTGGCCGCCGTCTCAATGAAGCTCAGCACCGCCTCCTGGTCGGCGGACAGCCGCGGGGCGTCTTCGTGCTGCTGGCTTTTGCGGATGTACCAGGGGATGAAGAAGAGGTTCAGCCGGCCGTCGATCAGGCGGCAGATCGGCCGGGCGAACCAGGCTGGCGTCCCGGGGCGGTGCTAGCCCTGGGTATCGAAGGGGAAGGCCTCGAAGAGGGCGGGGACGAGCTCCGGCCGTTCGGACAGCAGTCGGTTGACGATCGCCGCCGAGCTCGCGATCCGGCTCACGCCGCCGGTCTTCGCCCCCTGCAGGCAGAGGAGGCCGATGATGTCGGCGCCGTCGGTATGGAAGTCCTGCTCGGCCCGGGTCTTGTAAAGGCGGACCCCGTAGGCGGCGGGGTCGGCGCCCGTGTCCCGGACATGGCCGAGGAGGTCGCCGTCCGTATTCTGCGAGACCGCGCGCCCCATGTGGAGACCCAGGCCCCAGTAGATGTCGGCCGAGGCCTCCGGGCCGATCTCGTCCACCGGCAGGCCCCTCAGGAGAAGGAAGCCCCGGCCCCGGTCGAGGGCCTCCAGCCAGGCGGTCACTTCGGCGCCCAGTCGGGGAAGGGGGAAGCCTTCCCGGGTCCAGGCCGTGCGGTCCGCTGACCGGGTCCGGGCGACCGTTCGCGCCGCCATCAGCTCGGCGACCTCATCGCTCCGAAGGACGCGACGCCAGTCGTCGCGCCGGGACATGTCGCGGCCCAGCCAGGCATCGCCAATCGTCAGGGGGTGGAGGGTCGGCATGAAGCGCCCGGGGTTTCGAGTGTGGCGCTGAGGATGATCCTGGATTCAAGATTCGACAATTCCGGAAATATCGAGATAAAAGCCAGCCCATGCTCGTGAGCACCTCAACTCCCACGGCGGAGGCCGTCGCCGCCCTCAGCGCCCTGGCGCATCCGGGGCG
>JBMOEP010000326.1:0-2750 GCA_049314675.1 Phenylobacterium sp. | reverse complement strand
CGCCCCCTGAGTCGTTTCCAACGCCACGCCCATACTCCTGCTACACCCGCTTCAGATTCGGGAGGCAGGATCGGGCAACAGGCTTAACAAGCCCGCCAAAGGACGCCGTAAATTCCTGTTAACCCTGTGATTTCAGGTCTTTGTAAAGCCTGCCCGAACCTTCGGGACAACGCCGGCAACCGACAGAAGGCTCTCCACGCAGTCGCGGATGGAGTCGTCCAGGGGGCGGAACTCGATCCCCGTCACAGCTCGGATGCGGTCGTTGCGGAGGTCGGCCAGGGCCCAGACGGCCCGCAGCTCCGCTTCCCGCGCCTGGACCCGCTCGGGAAAGGGATCGGTGACCTCTGGCGTATCGTGGCCGATCTCGGGCAGGAGCCGGTTGATGTCAGCGCAGATGTCCTCGACCTTCCGCATGTCGGTGGACCAGGCGATGAACCGCTCGCCGTTGGCGACCTCGGCGCTTTCGAGCAGGCCGATATGGGCCAGGGCGTCATCGCGGACGTCGACGGTCATCCAGGGCCGGTAGGCGCCGTTCTGGAAGTACTTCCCCAGCAGCATGGTCTCGATGTTGTGCTGCCAGGGGCCCATGTCCTTCTGGTGGGCGGAAAGGATGGGCCCGACATTGTCCCCCGGGCAGCAGGTGATGGCGTCCCAGCGACCGCTGGACTCGGCAGCGTCGGCGAAGGCCCGCTCGGCATGGAGCTTGCCCATGGAATAGCCCTGGCCGCGATCCGGGGTTCGCTTGGGGTTGGACTCATCGGGGTACCGGTCCTCGTAGAAGACCGGACGCCGGACGACCTCGAAGATGTCGGCCTCCGAGATCACGGCGGCGATCGAGGAGGTCAGGACCACCCGGGTGACGGACTCCGAGGCCTCGACGCTACGGATGATGTGGTCGCAGACCCGGGCGACGTAGGCCTGGTCCTCGTAGGTGCTCACGTGGGCGATGTGGGCCACCCCATGGCATCCCCGGAAGATGTTGTCGTAGCAGCCGTCCTGGTCGAGGTCCGCAGCGTGCAGGGTCAGTCTGCCAGAGGCGTAGCCGGGCATGGCCTTCAGGAAGGCGGTCCGCCGGGGGTCATCGATATCGCGCACGCAGGCGCGGACCCGATAGCCCCTGTCGAGCAACAGACGGACCGTCCAGCCTCCGAGGAATCCTGCCGCCCCGGTGACGGCCACGGTTCCGCGCTTTGGAATAGGTGCCATGTCTTCCTCCCCTTTTCTGTTGCGGAAACAGAAGGGGCTCCCTGGCTTCGTCTGTCAAATGAGTCCGGCGGCGCGAACGCCAAGGACCAGCAGGACCAGAGCCAGGGGAAGGCTCTGCATGGGAACTCCCGCCTCAGCGCACGTAGCTGGCGCCATTGATGTCGAGGACGGCCCCCGTCATCGAGGCTGGCGCTTCGAGGGCGAGGAAGACGACGGCGGCGGCGACCTCCTCCGGGTCGGCGACCCGGCCCAGGGGAATATCGGCGAGAAGGCCCGCACCGCCGCGGCTGGCGAGGTAGTCGTCCGCCATGCCGGTCAGGGTAAAGCCGGGGCAGACGGCGTAGGCCAGAACATTACGGGCGGCAAAGCCCCGGGCGATGGACTTGGTCATGGCCACCATGCCGGCCTTGGAGGCGGCGTAGTGCCAGTGGGCGGGAGAGTCGCCCCGGTAGGCCGCGCGGCTGGCGACATTGATGATGCGCCCTCCCCTCGGCCGTTCGAGGAAGTGGCGAACGGCGAGGCGAGACAGGTCTGCGGCGGCCTTCAGGTTGATCTGCAGGGTCCGCGACCAGGCTGCATCCCAGTCCTCATCCGGGAGATCGATACCCGCAGGCTCGAAGACCCCTGCATTGTTGATCAGGACGTCAATGTGGCCATCCAGCTGTTCCAGGGCCCGAGACCAGAGCCGGCCTGCGGCCTCCGGGTCCGCCAGATCCGCTCCGATGACGGTGGAAGCATCTGCACGGCCGTGACCGATCACCCGCGCACCCTTGCCGGCGAGGGCTGTGGCGATTGCCGCGCCTATGCCCCGGGTGGAGCCGGTGACGAGGACGTGGGGGCCCGTGATGCTCATGCGACCAGACTAGACTCCGCCGTTACGGACGCCAAACGCCTTCGCGTCAGCGCGGCAGGCGCGAGGTCCCCATCAGGAAGGCGTCCACGGCGTGAGCGCACTGGCGGCCCTCACGGATCGCCCACACCACCAGGGACTGGCCGCGCCGCATGTCGCCGCAGGTGAAGATCCCGGGCATCGAGGTCTGGTAGGAGACCGTGTCCGCCCGGATAGCGCCGCGGACGTCGAACTCAACGCCAGCCTGTTCGGTGAACCCGGACTTCCGGGGCCCAACGAAGCCCATGGCCAGGAAGACGAGGTCAGCCTTCAGCTGGAACTCGCTGCCCGCGACTTCCTGCATGTGCTGGCGGCCATCGGTGCCCGTCACCCACTCCATACGCACGCATTCCAGCGCCTCAACCCGGCCATTGGAACCCACGGCGCGCTTGGTGGCGATGGCGAATTCGCGATCGCAGCCTTCCTGATGGCTGGAGGAGGTACGCAGGCGTAGGGGCCAGTCCGGCCAGGTCAGGGACTTGTTCTCACGCTCCGGCGGCTGGGGCATGATCTCCAGCTGGGTCACCGAGGCGGCGCCGTGGCGGTTGGAGGTCCCGATGCAGTCCGATCCGGTGTCGCCGCCGCCGATGACCACCACATGCTTGCCGGTGGCGGAAATGCCTCCGTTCGGCGCGGCGCGGAGTTCGTCATCCCC
>JBMOEP010000325.1:0-2761 GCA_049314675.1 Phenylobacterium sp. | reverse complement strand
GCGGATTGAAAATCCGCGTGTCGCTGGTTCGATTCCGGCCCCAGGCACCATTTTCAGCCTCTCCCGAAAATCCAGGACGGCGGGTCTGCGAAGGTCGCGACTGCGGCCAGCCGGCGCGAACTCAGCCACCTCTTCGCCGGTTCAGCAGGGATTTGCACCGCCTCCGCATCCCGCGGCCCGATCGCCCATGCGCTGCATTTCCTCCTGGTCACGCTGGCGACGGGCCTCCCATTCCTCCGGCGTGGCGCAGATCTTGCGCTTGAAGTGCGAGCCGATCTGCGGGGCCTCCTGGCAGACCATCTTGGGTTTCGGCTTCTCCGCTGGGGTGGCGGGCTGGGCCTTTGGGGGCCCCGAGGTCTCCGGCGGGGCAGAAGGCGGCGGTGCCGCCGCCGCTGCGGCGAGCATGAGGGCCACGAAACCGGCCGAGATGGCGGCGAGACTGCGAACATTTACCATTCTGGAATCCTCCTGTTTCGAGTGTGAACTTTCCACGTCAAGGCTGCAAATCCGACGTCCAGGGCAGGGGCGGGGCCCGGAAGTCGGGCCACCCCCTCGGAATCCGTTCGACAGACGACCGGATGGCCCTATTCCACTTGACCGGCGAAAAACGGGTTGCCAAAGGAGAGGCACGGCAAGTCTAACTTGTTGGTAAGGTGCTGGAGGCCGACTGGCGGAAAGCGCAGTGCCCGGAATCGAGACGAGGTCGGGGCTCCCAGGGGTCCGGATCGCTGTCAGGGGTCGGGGTAGCGAAAGCGGCTCTATCGCTGTCGTCTTGGACAGTCCGGTTGATCCGGGCGGTTCCGGGGGGCGGAGGTGGGCCATTCATTTGGGGTAGAGACGCTCTCGCGTGGCGACCCTTAGGTCCAAACGTGCTAGACCAACCAGGAACTGGCGACAAATGATCGACATCAAATTCAAGACACCCTTCATCGCTCTCATTGGTGCCGTGGCGCTGATGGCGAGCGCTCCAGCCTTTGCGCAGGCGCCCGCGCCTACTGCCGAGGCCGCCGCTGCTGTCGCTACTGCCGACGCAGCCGCCCCCGCCCTAACCCCTGCCGCGCCCGTCGCGGCTGCTGAAGCGGCTGA
The DNA here is from genome assembly GCA_049314675.1 of Phenylobacterium sp. Classification (GTDB taxonomy): domain Bacteria; phylum Pseudomonadota; class Alphaproteobacteria; order Caulobacterales; family Caulobacteraceae; genus Phenylobacterium. The sequence continues at coordinate 1,675 of JBMOEP010000325.1, read as the reverse complement.
CCCGCCGCAGATGGAGAATGCCGGCAAGCTCACCGTCATGGGCATGTTCGGCAGCGCCACCCTCGTCGTGAAGGCGGTGATGATTGGCCTGATCCTCGCCTCGATGGTCTCCTGGTTCCTGCTTGTGACCAAGATGATCGAGTTCAACGGCATGGAGAAGGTCTCCAATGGCTTCATGGACGCCTTCCGCGGCACCAAGACCTATTCGGAAGCGGGTCGTGTAGCCCTCTCCGAGGACTTCGCGGGAAACCCGCTGGCCGACATGGCCGCCGCGGCCGTCCAGGAAGTCGAACTGTCCCGTCAGGCAGGCCTCAATATTTCCGGCGAACACCGGGAAACCACCCTCCATCGGGCGGAAGGCGCTGTGAATGCGGTGCAGGCGACCCTCGGTAAGCGCCTGTCGTCAGGTATGCAGTTCCTGGCCTCGGTCGGTTCGGGCGGTCCGTTCATCGGCCTGTTCGGTACCGTGTACGGGATCATGAACTCGTTCATCGGCATCGCGAACACCAACACAACTAACCTTGCCGTCGTGGCGCCCGGCATCGCCGAAGCCCTGCTGGCCACGGGTATTGGTCTGTTCGCCGCTATCCCGGCGGTTATCTTCTACAACTACTTCCAGTCCCGCATTTCGAGCTTTGGCGGTCGTTCGGAATCCTTCGTGGCTGAACTGATGAACAGCCTCTCGCGGCAGCTCGACAAGGGAGCCTGATCCAGATGGGCTCCAAACTCTCAGGTTCTGGGGGTGGCAAGTACGCGGTAGAGGCGAACAGCGAGATCAACGTGACTCCCTTTGTGGATATCATGTTGGTTCTCCTGATCATCTTCATGGTGGCGGCGCCCATGGCGGCCGTTAACGTGAAGATCGCCCTGCCGAATGCGGTTGCGAAACCGGCCACAAATCCCCCCAAGCCGGTCTACATCTCGATCCAGCCGGGCGGTCGTCTCTTTATCGGGGACAACAGCACTGACCTGGCTGAACTCGGCTCTACGCTTCGCATCCAACTGGGTCAGAAGCGGAGCCCCGAGAAGGAGCGGATCTATATCCGCGCCGACAAGGACGTGATGTATGGCGATTTCATGGGGGTCATGAACTCGCTCCAGGACAATGGCTTCTACAGTGTGGCCCTCGTCGGCGAAGACAAGAAAGACTGAGGGGCGGAGCATGGCTGAAGATATCACTCACCCCATCCACAACCCCTTCGACGTCCCGCCGCCGAAGCGGGGCAAGGGTTTCCTGATCGCTGGCCTCCTGGCCGTGCTTCTCCACGTCATCCTCGGCGTGGTGCTCTGGAGGCAGCGGTTCGACATGACTGTCAGGGAATACTCCGACGACGTGACGGATGTGGCGATCATCAAGCCGATGGCCCCGCCGCCCCCGCCGCCGCCGCCGCCGCCCAACCCGCCGCCGCCGCCGCCGCCCAAGCTGCAGCCGCGTCCGCCTGTTGCGGTGCCCAACGCTCCGACCATCCCGCCCTTGCCGGTTCCCCCGGTCGAGAAGCGGATCGAGGAGCCCAGGCCGCCCGCGCCGGCTCCTGAGCCGCCGCGACCGTCGGTGATCACCAACCCTGACTGGGCCCGCAAGCCTTCCGGCGAGGACATCGCCCGCTACTATCCAGACCGTGCCCTGCGCATGGAAGTGGAAGGCCGGGCGACGCTGAGCTGCAAGGTGACCGTC
>JBMOEP010000324.1:0-2764 GCA_049314675.1 Phenylobacterium sp. | reverse complement strand
CGCCGGGAGGCGGGTTCCGGACCAGGACCTGGAAGTAGCGGGACTGGAGGGGCGGAAGGGTGTCGACCGGCTTCGCGACCAGGGTCTTGAGGATCGCGCCCCGGGCGTCGAGCAGGGTGACCTGGAGCGGCGCCGCCGGCGTCGGCTTGTCACGTTCGTTCCGGATCCGGCCGGAGACGCCCAGAATGGCCTGACCGTTCTGGACGGCCGGGGAGACGCGCACCTGCTCGATCACCAGGCCGACACCGTTCACCGAGACCCCGGCGGCGGCGTAGAGGGCTGCGGTCTTGGGCCACAGGCGGACAATGGGATTGCGGAATAGGGCGACGCCGACGGCGATCAAGCCAGCACCGCTGCCAGGCCGGCCCAGACCAGCCGGGACGACAGCCCGGACTTGCCCTTGCCCTTGCCCTTGCGGCCAGAGACCGGGGGCGGAATCATGGGCTCCAGGTCCTCGAAGGTGTCAGGCGGCGACGGCTCCGGTTCAGGAATGAGGATAGGGGGCGCTTCCGGGTCCTTGGCCGCCGCCAGCGGCGGGGGCACCTCTTCCCAGGGCTCGGGCTCGCCATCCCCACGGCGGGCCGTCCACTTGTGGGCGCAGGCGACGCAGCGGACTGTACGTCCGCCGGTGGGAATCTTGGCGGCACCGACGGCGTACCGTGCAGAGCATCTCGGGCAGGTCAGGATCATGGTTTGCGGCGCCAGACCATCGTCTTACACCCCCTAGGGGGCTCTTGTTTCGGAATTACGCCTGCAAGGTTAACAGATCACAGCGACCGATCCGAGTGCGATGCGCAGACCCTCGGATGCTCGGGATGCACGACAGGGAAGGGTCTGTGCTAGACTTACCTTTGTCATCTTCCCCAGCCCAGCGGCAACGCCTTGTCTGACCCCGCGCCTCCGCCATCCCCGCCGATCGCCCTGCGGCTGACCGGGCTGTCCGCCCCACGGCGCGCAGGAACCGATGGGCTGGAAGGCGTGGACCTCGAAGTCCCTGAAGGCGGGTTCCTGCTTGTGCACGGCGAGGCCGGCGCCGGAAAGACCCTGCTCATGGCCATGGCTGGCCTCGCCCTTCAGCCTGGTGCCGGAAGACTTCAGCTGTTCGGGCTGGATCCCTGGGGCGCGTCGCGACAGGGCCGGGCCCGCCTCCGCCGACGCCTGGGACTGGTCTTCCAGGACTTGAGTCTCATCGACGACATGACCGTAGCGGAGAACGCCGCCCTGCCCATGCGCATCGCCGGCGTCCGGCCGGAGGTCCTGCGCCGGGACGTGGGCGAGCTCCTGACCTGGATGGGACTGGCCGGGAAGGCTGCGGCCCGGCCAGGTGACCTCAACCACGACGAACGCCAGAGGCTGGCCGTCGCCCGCGCCGTCGCCGGGCGGCCCGAGATCCTCCTTGCGGACGAGCCGGTCGGCTGGATGGGGCCGGAGGCTGCCGCCCGGGTGCTGAGGCTGCTGCTCCAGCTCAACCGCCAGGGCGTGACGCTGGTGATGGCAAGCCGAAATCCCGACCTCGCGCCAGCGCCCCAGAAGCTCGAACTGGTCCGGGGACGTCCCCGACCGGAGGCGCGGCCATGAGGCTTCGACTGCCGCAGGGTTTCGCCACCTTCCTGATCACGGCGGCGCTGACAGCGCTTGCGGGCCTGTGCGCCCTTGGCGGCGCGACCGTTCTTGAGCGCGCCGGAGGTTGGCGCACGCGACTCGCCGGCGAGATGACTGTCGCGATCCGGCCGGCACCTGCCGGAACCTCCGACGCCGAGGTCACCCGGGCTGCCGAGATCCTCGACGGGACCCGGGGGGTGGCGGAAGTGCGGGTGCTGGATCGGCGCCACGTCGCCGGCCTGCTCGCGCCCTGGACAGCCGGCGCCCGAGGGCCCGACCTTGCCGTCCTGCCGCGGCTGATCGCAGTCGACCTGGACGGACGCGCACCCGCCCAGCGGCAAGGGCTTGTGGATGCGCTGAGCGCCGCGGGGATCGGTGCCATCGTCGACGACCACCAGGGCTGGCGCAGGACCGCCCTCGACCTGCGCAGGCAGGCCGCCGCACCCCTGCTCGGCGGACTGGCTGCCTGCCTGGCGGGACTGGCGGCCGCAGGAAGCCTCGCCGTCGACCGGGAGGCCGAACGCCGCCAACAAGCGCTTCGCACGCGCCTGCGCCTCGGGGAGTCGCCGGGTGACTGCGTCCGGAGCCTCCTCCTCTCCTGCCTCCCTGAACTTGGCCTGGGGGCCCTCACAGGGGGGCTGATCGCCGCCGCCCTGGGCCTGGCGTCCGGACTGGCGACCCCTGGCGCGAATGCCGCAACCCTCGCGCAGCCGGCGGTTATCCTCGCCGCAGCGACCGCCCTCTGCGCCCTCGTCGCCGGCGCCCTCGCCCTTGTCACCGCCCTCAGGCGGACCCGGGACATGGAGCCGTGAGAACCCTCACCGCGCTCCTGGTCATCGGGCTGATCTGGGTTTCAGGCCTCTTGGCCTTTGCCGATCGGATCAGCCGCCTGACCCCGGCCCCCCTGCCACAGGCCGCAGAAGGGGTCGTCGTCCTGACCGGGGCGGGTTCGAATGCGCGCCTTGATACGGGAATGGCGGTCCTCGAGGCCGGTCTGGCCAAGCGGCTCCTTGTCTCAGGGGTCAACCGCGAGGCGAGCCGGGAGGGGCTCGCGTACCGCGAGCTGAACCCGTCCGACATCCGCCGGCATTTCGAGGACATTGGGCTGGAGGGGGACATCGCGGACCACACAAAGATCGGGATGCTGTCGGGGGGGCAGAAG
>JBMOEP010000323.1:0-2775 GCA_049314675.1 Phenylobacterium sp. | reverse complement strand
GCGCGCCGCACGTCCCAACACATTCCGGGGCCCGGGGCCTTGGGCGTCCGGGCGGACGGCGCTAAGACAGGGCCATGTCCCGACCTGCCTGCCGCCTCTACCTGATCACGCCCCCTCAGTTGGGCGACCTCGCCGTCTTTGCCGGACGCCTGGAAGCCGCCCTGTCCGCCGGGGACGTGGCCGCCCTGCAGGTCCGGCTGAAGGACGCCTCGGAAGCCGAGATCACCGAGGCGATCCGGGTGCTGGGGCCCATCGCCCGGGCGCATGACGCCGCGCTGATCCTGAATGATGACCCCGACCTGGCCGCCCGCCTCGACTGCGACGGGGTGCACGTGGGCCAGTCCGACATGCCCTGCGCCGAGGCCCGGCGCCGGGTTGGCCGCGACCGGACCGTCGGCGTGACCTGCCATGACAGCCGTCACCTGGCCATGGAGGCCGCAGAGCAAGGCGCAGACTATGTTGCCTTCGGGGCCTTCTTCCCAAGCGCCACCAAGGACGCCCTGACCCGAGCGGACCCCGAGATCCTGTCGGTCTGGCAGGAGACCATGCAGACGCCCTGCGTCGCGATCGGCGGCATCACTGTGGAGACCGCCCGCGGCCTGGCGGCGGCCGGGGCCGACTTCCTGGCGGTGTCGGCGGGGGTCTGGAGCCACCCGGGAGGCGAGGCCCAGGCGGTGCGCGACCTGAATGTGGCCATCAGCGAGGGCCTGGCGGACCGGAGCGCTGCCGGCGGAGCCTGATCACCCCAACCACGCCTTGCCTTGCGGCGGCCCGGCCACTAGGTTCCGCGACCCATGTCGACCCAGTCCGCCCTCCTCAAGGTTATGTCCGACGCCGCCCGGCAAGCCGCCCGGGGTCTCAACCGCGATTTCGGCGAGCTGGCCGAGTTGCAGGTTTCCCGGAAGGGCGCTGCGGACTTCGTGTCTGCAGCTGATATCAAGGCCGAGCAGTCCATCTTCGAGAGCCTGTCCAGGGCCCGTCCAGGCTACAACTTCCTGGGCGAGGAGCGGGGCCTGATCGGGGGGACGGACAAGACCCACACCTGGATCGTCGATCCCCTGGACGGGACCACCAACTTCCTGCACGCCATCCCGCACTTCGCCATCAACATCGCCCTCCCGCGCGATGGGGCGATCGTGGCGGCAGTTACCTACAATCCCGTGTCCAACGACCTCTTCTGGGCCGAGAAGGGCAAGGGTGCCTTCGTCAATGACCGGCGCCTCAGGGTGGCGGCCCGCCAGAAGCTCGACGAGTCGGTCCTCGCCACGGGGATCCCCTTCATGGGCCACGGCCAGCACGCCCGGTTCCTGAAGGAACTGCACCAGGTCAGCCAGCGTGTCGCCGGCGTACGTCGGTTTGGCTCCGCAGCCCTGGACCTGGCCTGGGTGGCCGCAGGGCGGATGGACGGCTTCTGGGAGCGCGACCTCAGCGCCTGGGACCTGGCGGCGGGTCTCCTGCTGGTCACCGAGGCTGGCGGCAAGGTGACCACCGCCGACGGCGGCGACGACATCCTGGAGACCGGCAGCATCTGCGCTGCCAACCTCGACCTGCATCCCCTGGTCCTCGAGCGGCTGAAGGCTGCGGCCTGAGCCGGGCCGGACGGCGGCTTGACGAAACCGTCATGCCCCTGCGTTAGTCGGCTCCCATGACCAGCTTCCTTCCCTCGCGCCGCGCCTTCGGGACCGGAATCGTCGCCGCAGGAGCCCTGATGGCCTCCGCCCGCACCGCTTCCGCCGCGCCGCGCCCGCAGGTCGTCGCCCATCGGGGAGCCAGCGGCTACCGTCCCGAGCACACCCGCCAGGCCTACCTCCTGGCCATCGCCCAAGGGGCGGACGTGATCGAGCCGGATCTGGTCCTGACCAAGGACGGCGCCCTGGTGGCCCGCCACGAGAACGAGATCGGCGAGACGACGGACATCGCGGCGCACACCGGCTTCGCCAGCCGGAAGACCGTGCGGGTCATCGATGGCGAGAAGGTCGAGGGTTGGTTCACCGAGGACTTCACCCTGGCCGAGCTCAAGACCCTGAGGACCCGGGAGCGCCTGCCGGAACTGCGGCCGGACAGCGCCCGCCACGACGGCGAGGACCAGATCCTGACCTTCGCCGAGGTCGCCGACCTGGCCCGCAAGGAATCGACCCGCCTGGGCCGCACCATCGGCCTCTGCCCGGAGATGAAGCACCCGACCTATTTCCGGGCGCGCGGAATGGCCATGGAGCCGATCATGGCCGCCGCCCTGAAGACCGGGGGCCTCGACTCCGCCACAGCCCCGGTCCTGGTCCAGTGCTTTGAGGTCGGCCCCCTGAAGACCCTCGCCACCCTCTCGAAGGCCCCCCGCGTCCAGCTCGTCTCCGCCGAGGGCGGCCCCGCCGACCTGCCCGGCGTACGCTACGCCGACATGGTTACGGTTGAAGGGCTGAAGGCCATCGCCGGCTACGCCCAAGCCGTCGGCCCGGAATGGCGCCAGGTGATCGCCATCAACCCTGCCGGAGGCCTGGCCGGCCCGACGCCCCTGGTGGCGAACGCCCATGCCGCAGGGCTGAAAGTCATCCCCTGGACGGTACGGGCGGAGAACGCCTTCCTGCCACCAGCCCTGAGGCGCGGCACCGAGCCGGGGGCACACGGCGACGTTGCGACCCTTCTCAAGGCCCTCTTCGCCGCCGGCGTCGACGGCCTGTTCAGCGACTTCCCGGACCTGGCCGTCGCGGCCCGCGGCACCTAGGGCCTGTTTCGATCCGAAAACCGGTTCTCGATGTCTCGGAACCGGATCTAGCCGGC
>JBMOEP010000322.1:0-2780 GCA_049314675.1 Phenylobacterium sp. | reverse complement strand
GGCGCGGCGCCCCACGACTCTGATCGTGTGGGGCCCGGACGGCGCCGCCTGGTTCGCCCGGAAGGTTGCCGCCGGAGACGCCTATCGCGCACCCTCCGGTGCCGGCGTGGTCTTCGAGACGGTCGAAGCGGGCGTGATGGCGGTATTCGTCGAGGGGCAGGCCCGGGGCGTCCTGCCCTCGGGCCGGACCCCAGCCTCCGCCCTGGCCGCCACCCCGCCGGTCCCGGCCCGGTCAGCCCCAGCCCCAGGCCCCAAACCTTGATTCCCGTTCCCACGGTCAGGCCTTGGGATTCCCCCTGCCGCCCCCTATTCTTGAGCCATGTCTGATCATTCCGCCCTGCGCCCCTGGCGCACCATCGTCCGCCGCAAGAGTCGCAAGATCCGGGTCGGGAGCCTCGAGGTCGGCGGAGACGCCCCCATCAGCGTCCAGTCGATGACCAATACCCTGACGGCGGACGCCGCGGCGACCATCGACCAGGTCCGCCAACTGGAAGACGCCGGGGTCGACATCGTGCGCGTCTCCTGCCCGGACGAAGCCTCGACCGCCGCCCTGCCGCAGATCGTTAAGGCGGCGAAGGTCCCGATCGTCGCGGACATTCACTTCCACTACCGCCGCGCGATCGAGGCGGCAAAGGGCGGCGCCGCCTGCCTGCGGATCAATCCGGGAAACATCGGCAGCCCGGACCGCGTGCGCGAGGTCATCCAGGCGGCCCGGGACCACGGCTGCTCGATCCGTATCGGCGTGAACGCCGGAAGCCTGGAGAACCACCTGCTGGAGAAGTACGGCGAGCCCTGCCCCGACGCCATGGTCGAGAGCGCCCTTGATCACGCCCGGATCCTGCAGGACCACGACTTCCACGAGTTCAAGATCAGCGTGAAGGCCTCGGACCTGTTCATGACCGTGGCCGCCTACCAGATGCTGGCCGAGGCCATCGATTGCCCGCTCCACATCGGCGTCACCGAGGCGGGGGGGCAGCGCGTCGGGACGGTCAAGTCGTCCATCGGCATGGGCGCCCTGCTTTGGGCGGGGATCGGCGATACCCTGCGGGTCTCCTTGGCGGCAGACCCCGTCGAGGAGGTCAAGGTCGGCTTCGACATGCTGAAGTCCCTGGGCCTGCGCCACCGGGGCGTAAACATCATCGCCTGCCCCTCCTGCGCCCGGCAGGGGTTCGACGTCATCCGCACCGTAGAGACCCTCGAGGCCCGGCTGGCCCACATCGCCACGCCCATGAGCCTGTCCATCATCGGCTGCGTTGTGAACGGCCCTGGCGAGGCCCTGATGACCGACGTCGGCTTTACGGGCGGCGGCAAGGGAGCGGGCATGGTCTACCTGGCTGGCAAGGCAGACCACAAGATGGACAACGACCGAATGGTCGAACATATCGTCGAGCTTGTGGAACGCCGGGCGGCCGAACTTGAAAGCGCCGGAGTAGCCCCCACCTAGGGGGGTCCCCGGCGAACCCGCCGGCGGCGAATAGAAGCGCCGCTTGCAAGGCCTCGCCTGGCTTGATTAGGTGCCGCTTCCCAAAAAGGAGAGAGCCATGTCTGCAGACGGCAACTGGAAGATCACGATCAATACCCCGATGGGCGCTCAGGAAGTGAACGCCGAAATCACCACCAACGGTGACACCTTCACCGGCAAGACCACTGGCCGCATGGGCGACCAGGACATCACCGGCAAGGTGGACGGCGACAAGCTGATCTGGTCCTCGGCCATCACCAGCCCCATGCCGATGACCCTTGAGTTCGAAGCCACCGTCAGCGGCGACAGCCTTTCGGGCAACGTCAAGCTCGGCGCCTTCGGCAACGCCACCCTGAACGGCGTGCGCGTCTGATCCCATCCGGATCCGGGGTGGCCCGTTAGCGGGCCACCCCGACTTCCGCCGGAGCGACCCGGGGATTTGGCAAGCCGGACGCAGCGGGCTAGAACCCTGCCTCCCGCCCCTCCCTGAAGATCCCGCACCGTGCGACTGCCCCAAGCCCGTCTCGACCAGGTCCTCGGCCGCTTCCACGAGATCGAGGCCCGGATGTCCGCCGCCTCGGACGGCGCAGAGATCGTGCGCCTTTCCCGGGAACATGCCGAGCTTAAGCCTGTGGTCGAGGCTGTCCACGCGCTGGACAAGGTCCGCTCCGAGGCTCCCGAGCTCGAGGAGATGGCCGCCTCCGGCGATCCCGACATGTCGGCCCTGGCCCGGGATGAGCTGGAGGACCTGAAGGCCCGCCTGCCGGAACTGGAGCGGCAGGTCGCCCTGCTGCTCGCACCCAGGGACCGTGACGAGAACGCCTCAGCCATCCTCGAGGTCCGGGCCGGCACTGGCGGCGATGAGGCCGCACTCTTTGCCGGCGACCTCTTCCGCATGTACCAGCGCTACGCCGCCGTGCACGGCTGGCGGATCGAGATCGACTCCGTCTCGGAGGGCGAAGTCGGCGGCTACAAGGAAGTCATCGCCGCGATCACGGGCGAAGGCGTGTTTGGCAGGCTGAAGTTCGAGAGCGGCGTGCACCGGGTGCAAAGGGTTCCCGAGACCGAGGCCGGCGGGCGGATCCACACCTCCGCTGCCACCGTCGCCGTCCTGCCCGAGGTCGAAGACGTCGATATCGATATCCGCGAGGCGGACCTGCGCATCGATACCTACCGGTCCTCGGGGGCTGGCGGACAGCACGTCAACAAGACCGACTCGGCTGTGCGCATCACCCACCTCCCCACCGGCATCGTCGTGACCTCCTCCGAGAAGTCGCAGCACCAGAACCGGGCGCGGGCGATGAAGGTCCTGCAGGCC
>JBMOEP010000321.1:0-2782 GCA_049314675.1 Phenylobacterium sp. | reverse complement strand
CGTGCCGCCAGCTGCAGGAGGGGATCAAGGTCCCGGGGCGCTGTCGCTGGCAGGGGGGCCGCCTCGATCCTTCCGGGACGGGCGTTCCAGAGCCGGGCGGTCCAGGCCAGGACGGCAGGCGCTCGCTCGCGCAGGATCTCCGCCGGAGTCGGGTCGCTGGAGAAGTGTCGGAACATGGACCCGAAGAGGCCGAAGTCGGCGGCGACGGGCCGCTCGCCGAACAGGAAGGGCCGGGTCGCGAGCACCGGCTCCAGGGTCTCCAGGACCTCCGGATAGAGGCGCGCCACCGAGGGCGCCGTCGCCCGGGTGATCCCGTCCTGGCGCAGATAGACGCTTTGCTGGCGGCGACGGTCCCCCGCAGCCTTCAGGGCCAGGGGCAGGGGCAGGTCCCGCATCAGGGTGGCGGCGATGCGCCGGCTCATCAGGTGCGCATCATCGGCGAAGGCCCAGCGGTAGTAGAGGGCCGGCCGCCACAGCCATTCGTCGAAGGCGTCCTCGAGGAACAGGCTGAGGAAGGCGGCCAGGGGCGCTTCCGGCTGCAGGGCCGGGCCGGGTGCCTCCGCCTCCAGGCGCCGCAGGATGGCCGTGGTGTCCGTCAGCCATTCCCCGCCGGGGCTGCGCAGGGCGGGCATCTGCGCCACACCCGTCGCCCGGGCGCAGGCGCGAAAGCCAGCCAGGTCCATCTCGACGAACCGAAAGGGCAGGCCCCGGACGCGGAGCCAGGCCTCGAGCTTGCCCGTAAAGTAGGAGAGCTTCAGGCCATGCAGCTCCCAGGTCCCGTCGCTCACGCCCGCCCGCCACGCCGGCGAAGGACGCGCCAGGCCAGGTAGCCCAGGCCACCAAGGAGCAGGAGGAGTCCCCCCGCCACCGTCGCGAGGAACGGCATCTGCCGGGCAATGGCGTTGGCGGCGAGCTGCTTCTGAATCGTGTAGCCCGCGGGCAGGGGCACCACGCCGACCCGCTGCTCGTAGGCGGCGTAGTCGGCCAGCATGGCCTTGAGCCGCTCGGGCTCGGCGGTGGACAGATCCCGGGTCTCACCGGGGTCGGCGGCGAGGTTGTAGAGCCGCCAGCCTCCGTCCCCGAGGGGTGGCATGTCGCGGACGATCTTGTAGTCCCCCCGGAACAGGGCCGAATTACCGGAGACCTCGAGACCGAGGACGTCATCGGGTCCCCGGACGGGCTGCGTCCCGCCCCCCAGCAGGGCGCGCAGGCTGTGGCCGTCCATGGCCGGCGCCTCGGGTGTTGCCCGGGCGCCGCCGAATTCCGCCAGGGTGGGAGCGACGTCGGTGACGAAGGTCAGGCCACCGATCCGGCGCCCCGGGACGACGCCGGGCCCGGAGATGATCAGGGGCGCCCGGATGCCGCCCTCCGAGGCGTAGAACTTGTAGCGGCGTCCCGGTGCTGCCACCGCCTCTGCCCACTCAGGGCCGATGAAGTTCAGGCTACCGGGTCCGCCCAGGCCCTCCAGCCGCCAGGCGTAGCCATGTGTCCGCATCCAGAGGTTCATGCTGGGCTGGTGAACCGGGTCGCTCGGCTCGGAGCCGTTGTCGGAGGTGATGACGAAGACGGTGTTGGCCAGTTCGCCCCGGGCCTCGAGTCGCTTGACGAGGCGGCCCACCGCAGCGTCGGCCGCTTCGATCATGCCGGCGTAGACCTCCATGGACCGGGCGGCGATCCGCCGTTCCCCGGCGTCCAGGCTCTCCCACCTCCGGGCATTGGGCGAGAATCCGTCGACGGCGGCGCCGGCGGGCAGCAGGCCAAGGGTCCGGGCTCGCTCGACCCTGGCCTGTCGAAGCTGCGCCCAGCCGCCGTCAAATCGGCCCCGGTAACCGTCCGCGTAGGCCGCGGGTGCCTGGACCGGAATGTGAACGGCCTGGAAGGCGAGGTAGGCGAAGAAGGGCTCTCGCCCCGGCGGAGCCTCGTCGAGGTTCCGGGTCAGCCGGTCGACCAGCAGGTCCGAGGAATAGAAGTGCTTCGGCATCCGCGCCGGCCGCCCATCCTCGAACCAGGGCGCCTCGGTGTAGTAGGGCATGTAGGGCTTGGCGGCCCAGTTGTCCGCGCCCGAGGCGTCCAGGGCCAGGGACCGGTCGAAGCCCTGGCCGTCGGGCAGTTCGCCGGGGCCGTGCCCCAGGTGCCACTTGCCGGCCATCAGGGTCCGATAGCCTTCCGCCTTCAGTCGTTCGGCTAAGGTCAGGACCTCGGGTTCGATCCGCAGGCGGTAGCCAGGTTGCTTCCGCATCTCGGGCGGAAGGATCTCCTCGATGGTCGCCGCCCCGGCCCGGTGGTTGTCCAGGCCCGTCAGGAGCATGGCCCGGGAGGGCGTGCACAGGGGCGAGGTGTGGTAGCCGGTGAACATGGCACCCTGCCGCGCCAGCCGGTCGATATTGGGGGACCGGGCCTCGCCGCCGTAGGCCCCCAGGTCCATCAGCGCCAGGTCATCGAAGAGGATCAGGACGATGTTTGGCCGGGCTGCAGAGGTCGCCGGCACAGGTGCGGCCTGCGCCCGGGCGGCACCTGAGCCCAGGATTACGAGTGCTGCCGCCGCCGCGCTGGCCCAAAGGGTCCGCGTCCGCCTGGGGGTCGTATCCGACATCGAGGTCTCCTGCAGCGATCTATTGGCACCCGGGGTGTCACAAGGCGCCCCGGCAGGCAAGCCCATCCGCCTCAGCGGTAGCAGAAGACCGGGTCGTCGAGGTCGAGCACCGGCAGGACGTCCTTCTCGCTCCAGTAGTCCTGGGTGTGCCGCCATTCCGGCCTGTCTCCGGCCTTGGGCATGAGGTGG
>JBMOEP010000320.1:0-2797 GCA_049314675.1 Phenylobacterium sp. | reverse complement strand
AGTCCGACACGGCCTGCCTCGACAACGCCCTTGAGCTGCTGATCGCCGGCGGCATCCCGCTCGCCCAGGCGGTGATGATGCTGATCCCTGAGGCCTGGGCGGGCAACCCGCTCATGGATGCCAAGCGCCGGGCCTTCTACGAGTATCATGCCGCGCTCATGGAGCCCTGGGATGGTCCCGCCGCGGTGGCCTTTACGGACGGCCGCCAGATCGGTGCCACCCTGGACCGAAATGGCCTCCGCCCGGCCCGTTTCATCATCACCGACCAGGACAACGTCATCATGGCGTCAGAGGTCGGCGTTCTGCCCGTTCCCGACGAGCGCATCGTCCGCAAGTGGCGTCTGCAGCCCGGCAAGATGCTGCTGATCGACCTCGAACAGGGGCGGATCATCGAGGACGAAGAGATCAAGCGCACGCTCGCCGAGGCAGAGCCCTACGAGGAGTGGCTGTCGCGTACCCAGTTCAAGCTTGAGGACCTGGCCGAGGTCACGCCGGTCGAGCCCCCGCCGCCGGCGGACCCGGCCAGCCTGCTCGATCGCCAGCAGGCCTTCGGCTACACGCAGGAAGACCTGTCGCACTTCCTGGAGCCCATGGCCCGGAGTGGCGACGACCCCATCGGCTCCATGGGATCGGACTTCCCAATCGCGGTGCTCTCGAAGCGCTCGAAGCTCCTCTACGACTACTTCAAGCAGAACTTCGCCCAGGTGACGAACCCGCCGATCGACCCGATCCGTGAGGAACTGGTCATGAGCCTGGTCTCAATGATCGGGCCGAGGCCGAATCTGCTCGGACGCCAGGCCGGCACCCACAAGCGCCTTGAGGTCGCCCAGCCTATCCTCACAAACGAGGACCTGGCCAAGATCCGGTCTATCCACGATCTGCTGGACGGTGCCTTCCGCACCGCAACCCTGGACGCAACCTGGCCATCCTCGGAAGGGCCGGCGGGCCTGGAGGGTGCGATCCAGCGCCTCTGCCGAGAGGCCACTGACCAGGTCCTGGCAAACAGCAATATCCTGATCCTCTCGGACCGAGAGGCCTCTGCCGACCGGATTCCGATCCCAGCATCCCTGGCCACGGCGGCGGTACACCATCACCTGATCCGCCAGGGTCTGCGCATGCAGACCGGCCTGGTTATCGAGACCGGCGAGGCCCGCGAGGTGCACCACTTCTGTGTCCTGGCGGGTTACGGTGCCGAGGCGGTGAACCCCTACCTGGCCTTCGAGACCCTCGAGGACATCCGGGTCCGCAACACGCTGCCCGAGTCCGCGTATGAGGTCCGCAAGAACTACATCAAGGCCGTGGGCAAGGGCGTTCTGAAGGTCATGTCCAAGATGGGCATCTCGACCTATCAATCCTACTGCGGAGCCCAGATCTTCGACGCGGTCGGCCTCTCCACTGAATTCATCGAGGCCTTCTTCACCGGGACTGCCACCACCATCGAGGGGGCCGGACTTGTGCAGGTCGCCGAGGAGACGGTCCGCAGGCATCGCGACGCCTACGGCGACACCCCGATCTACGCCGACATGCTCGACGTCGGCGGGACCTACGCCTACCGGCTGAGGGGCGAGTCCCACGCCTGGACGCCAGAATCCGTCTCCCGCCTGCAGCATGCGGTGCGCGGCAACCTCCCGGACGAGTACCGGGCCTTCGCACAGTCCATCAATGACCAGGCCGAGCACCACCTGACCCTTCGGGGCCTCATGCGGTTCCGCAATGCGGAGACCCCGCTCAGCCTGGATGACGTTGAGCCCGCGTCCGAGATCGTCAAGCGGTTCGCCACCGGTGCCATGAGCTTTGGCTCAATCAGCCGGGAGGCCCACACCAACCTGGCCATTGCCATGAACCGGATCGGCGGCAAGTCGAACACCGGTGAGGGCGGCGAGGAGGCGGATCGGTTCAAGCCCCTCGCCAACGGCGATTCCCTTCGCTCGGCTATTAAGCAGGTCGCCTCCGGGCGCTTCGGGGTGACCGCCGAGTACCTGGTCAACGCCGATGACATCCAGATCAAGATGGCCCAGGGCGCCAAGCCCGGGGAAGGCGGCCAGCTGCCCGGCCACAAGGTCGACGCCGACATCGCCCGGGTGCGGCACTCCACGCCGGGCGTTGGCCTCATCAGCCCACCGCCGCACCACGACATCTACTCGATTGAGGACCTGGCCCAGCTCATCCACGACCTGAAGAACGTCAATCCCGAAGCCCGCATCTCCGTGAAGCTGGTGTCGGAGGTCGGGGTCGGGACGGTCGCCGCCGGCGTTGCCAAGGCGCGCGCCGACCACGTGACCATTTCGGGTTACGACGGGGGCACGGGTGCCTCTCCCCTGACCTCCCTGACTCACGCAGGGTCGCCTTGGGAAATCGGCTTGGCCGAGACCCAGCAGACCCTGCTGCTCAACGGCCTGCGCTCGCGGATCGCCGTCCAGGCGGACGGGGGCCTGCGCACCGGCCGGGACGTGGCGGTCGCCGCCCTCCTGGGCGCCGACGAGTTTGGTTTCGCCACGGCACCCCTGATCGCCTCCGGCTGCATCATGATGCGCAAGTGCCACCTCAACACCTGCCCAGTGGGAGTGGCCACCCAGGACCCGGTCCTGCGGGCCCGGTTCACGGGCCAGCCCGAGCACGTCATCAACTATTTCTTCTTCGTCGCCGAGGAGCTCCGCCAGATCATGGCCGAGCTCGGCATCCGGACAGTCTCAGAGATGATCGGCCGGGTGGACCGCCTGGACATGCAGCCGGCCGTCGACCACTGGAAAGCTGCGGGTGTCGATCTGTCGCGCATCCTTTACGACGGCGACCACCG
>JBMOEP010000319.1:0-2799 GCA_049314675.1 Phenylobacterium sp. | reverse complement strand
GTTTCCCGACAACGTCGCGCGAGAGTCTCGCCATTTGCGGAACCAGTGGTACGTCAACCCGCATTGTCGGTCACTCAGGCTCGACCGCAGTGGAAGGCTCACGCGGTGTCGTCCGGCACCTCCATGGACCGGTCACTGGTCGGCAAACCGGCGCAGAAGCATCATGCCGAGGCCGCCCGACCATCCTCGCCGCAGCAGCAGCACCGCCGCGATTCCGAGGACCAGGCTGCGGCGATGCGCAAGCACGAAGCGCAGCGTGCGGCTGCGCGGAAACGCGCCAGCCTGGCTCGACCCACCATCCGCGGCGACACGCGCCTCCCGGTCCGCCCCCAGGGCGGCGGCGTCGACCAGAACCGCTGTGATGTATCCGCCCGACAGGACCTCGGCAGCCGTATCTGGCGAGGCGGTGGTCTCGACGGGCAGGCCGAGCGGTGCGGCGACGGACTTCAGCACGGACTGGGTGAGGGGATTGGCCTCGATGATCAGGAAGACCCCGCCGGAAGCCCCTTCGCTTGCCGCCGCCGCAGCGCCGGCGCGCACCAGGGGCAGGATGAGGGTGAAGGTCGAACCTTCGCCAACCTGGCTCTCCACGCCCAGGGTCCCGCCCATGGCTTCCGCGAGACGGCGACTGATGGACAGGCCCAGGCCCGTACCCTCGAAGCGCCGGGTGACCCCGCCGTCCACCTGCTGGAAGGATTCGAAGATCGCATCCAGTTTGTCGGTGGGAATGCCGATCCCGGTGTCCGTTACCCGGAGGACCAGGCGCTCGCCGATCCCCGCGGTCTCAACCCCGACGGTAAGGCGGACCGATCCAGCCTCGGTGAATTTGATCGCATTGGACAGGAGGTTGAAGACGATCTGTCTCAGGCGGGGCCCATCCTCGAGGATCCGTCCGGGGGCGCCGCTCCGGTCGAAGGCCAGGTCGAGGCCCTTCTCCTGGGCCTTGTCCGTCCATAGCCTCACGGCGTCATCGAGCAGGCCAGTGAGGTCGGTCTCGCCCTTTTCGATGGTCAGGGTCCCGCTTTCGATCTTGGCCATGTCGAGGAGGTCGTTGACCATGGCGCGCATGGTCTCCCCCGCGCCGTTCATCAGGCTGATCCGGTCCCGGACGTCCGCGCTCAGCCCAGGGTCAGACAGAAGCACCTGGGTGACCCCCAGAATGCCGTTGAGCGGCGTGCGGATCTCATGGCTCGTGGTGGCGAGGAATTCGCTCCGCGCCTTCAGGGCAGTCTCGAGGGACTGGTTTACCCGACTGAGCTGGGTGTTGGCCGAAGTGATCCGCCGGCTGCTGCGCCGAAGGGACAGGAAATTGAAGCCCAGAAGTCCAGCCGTGATGGTGAGGCCACCGAGGACGATCAGGGTGATCCGGTTCCGCGACCTGGCGAGCTCGGCATCCTTCTTGAGCTGGTCGGCCTGCAGGCGCGCGATCTTCAGGTCCTGATTGGCGAAGTCAAACTGGGCGGCCATCAGGGCGGAGTTGGTGTTGACCATCAGCTCTCGGGCTTCGTCGTCTAGGCGCTTGAAGGCGCGATGATGCGCCAAGGCGAGGTCGTAACGACCAACGCGGGCGTAGATGGCTGAGGCGAGTTCATGGAAGAATTTGAAGGGAAGGCCGGTCTTTTGAATGTTGATATCAGAGAAGACGATATCAAACTGTTTGGCAGCAGAATTATAGTCTCCTGTCGCATACAGATACTGACCCTTTACAGCCTCCATATAGACCCGCTCCGGTCCATCAGGCATTGAATTGAAAATTTGAATTCCACGTTCGATGTGAGACTTCGCATCTTTAATATTACCCGAACTGATCTCTGCAGATGCTAAATTAGTTAGAGTAGAAGCTTCAAGATATGAATAGTATTTCTCTTTTTTGAGTATATCGAGTGCTCTACTAAGATTTAATGCAGATTGAGAAAATTTACCTTCGTTTTTGTCAAGAATTGCGATGTTATTAATAAGTGTAAATAGTGTAAAGTTATCCTGAATTCCTATATTCTTTGCCTGATCATAGTATGATCTTGCCTTATTATATTCACCTGCATTTGCATATATTGAAGCAATAACAATGAATGATTTAGCCTGTCCTCTTTTGTCTCCAACTCTTTCAAACAATCGTATGCTGTTTTGAATATCAATGGTAGCGGAGGTCAAATCTCCGAGCATCCGCTTGATGCCGGCTCGCGTGAAAATCAACTCTGCGAGAAGGGAGGTACCGGGGGCTTTCTGGCTCGCTTCCAGGACGGCAGGTTCGACCACCGAGAGCGCCTCCTGGTTTCGGCCAAGTCGACTGAGGGCCTGAGCTTTGAGCCAGGCGGCTTCGATCGGCGTCAGGGGATCGGTGGGGCCACCGGCGTCACCCGACAGGACACCCTCCGCGAGATCGAGGGCGCCTGCTGGGTTCGTTACAATGAGTTCCTTCGCGCGCTCGATCGACTGGCGTGCAGGTAGGCTCCGCTCTTGGCCAGCGCGGTCTGCAGAGTACGATCGGTCCAAACCTGAGCTCAGCAGCAAAGCTGCTGTCATGCAGGCCAGCAGCTTTCCGTTCCGTACAAGAGCCATGTCCTCGCCTCCGCGTTGACGAAGAGTGGCTCTAATCCCTTAAGCGCAGACTAAAGGCTCGGCCTAGAACCCCACCCTCAGCTTCGCGCCGCCCAGGAAGGCTTCGCCCTGGCCCAGCTGGACCGGATTGACGTCCACCCGACCAAAGAAGGAGACCTCAGTGCGACCAATCGTCCGGCCATACTGGGCCTCCGCTGCAAAGGGACGTTCCTGTGCGACGTCAAAGGTGCGGGTGACCAC
>JBMOEP010000318.1:0-2806 GCA_049314675.1 Phenylobacterium sp. | reverse complement strand
CGCGCCCGCAGCCGCCGGTTCTCCCGCCGCAGCTCAGAGGCCTCGAGAGCCCGCTCCACCACCAGCAGGAGGCGGTCCGACTTGAAGGGCTTCTCGAGGAACTCGTAGGCACCGCGCTTGATCGCGCTCACCGCCGTCTCGATGTTGCCGTGACCGGAAATCATGACCACCGGCAGGTCAGCATCCAGCGCCTTGACCAGGTCCAGGAGTTCCAGGCCGTCCATGCCGCCGCCCTGCATCCAGATGTCCAGGATCAGCAGGGAAGGCTTGCGGGCGCGAATTTCGGCCAGGCCGGACTCCGAGTTGTTTGCCGTCCGCACGGCGTAGCCCTCATCGGTGAGGATCCCGGCGACCAGGTCCCGGATGTCGGCTTCGTCGTCCACGACAAGCACATCAGACGCCATCAGACACTCTCCTGTTTGGCAGTCATTGGGGTCGCAACGATACCCAAGATCGGTAGGCGGAGCAGGATACGGGCACCGGCGCCGGATCCGGCGTCCGACAGGACCAATTCCCCGCCATGTTCCTCCATCACGCGCTTGACGATGGCCAGGCCCAGGCCCGTCCCCTTCTCTCGCGTGGTCACGTAGGGTTCGGTCAGCCGATCCCGGTCCTTTGACGGCAGGCCCGGTCCGTTGTCCTCGACGACGAAGGCCAGGGCTGATCCATCGACGCGGAGGTCGGCGAGGATCCGACCGGGCGGATCCGGAGCGGTTGCGAGCCGGGTCCTGACCGCTTCCGAGGCATTCTTGAGCACATTGGCGAGGGCCTGGGCCAGCATCCGGCCATCTGCCGTCAAGCTGACGCTCGGCAGGGGCTCTGCGATCACCCATTCGATGTCCGGGTCCGCCACCCGGCGCGCGAAGACGGCCTCCCGCAGCAGTTCCGCCGCATCCTGATCCGAGGGCTGCGGCGCCGGCATGCGGGCAAAGGCTGAGAACTCATCGACCATCCGGCCGATATCCCCGACCTGCCGGACGATGGTCTCCGTGCACCGATCGAAGGTGTCGAGGTCTGCCGGCTCTATGGCGTTGCGGAACTTCCGGCGAATGCGCTCTGCCGACAGCTGGATCGGGGTCAGGGGATTCTTGATCTCGTGGGCGATCCGTCGGGCCACATCCCGCCAGGCGGCGTTCCTCTGGGCCGAGACCAGCCGGGTGATGTCATCGAAGGTCAGGACAAGGCCGTCGCCCGTCCGGCTCGCCCGGACCCGGAGCCGCAGGGTCTCTCGACCACGGCTGACGTCGATCTCGCCCTCGGCATGACCCACCTTCCGCGCCGCTGCGAGGATCTCGCCGGCTTCCGGCGCGGCGTCCTCCAGACTCAGGGGCGCAGCGAAGACGGGATCCTCCGGCAGTTGCAGGAGCCGAACGGCCTGGCGGTTCACGACGGAGATCTGCCCATCCGGGCCCGCGGCCACAACCCCGGCCGTAACCTCGGACAGCACGGTCTCGATGAACTGGCGCCGGCGCTTGGCCTCGTCGCTGGCCCGGGTCAGGGCTTCCTGCTGCTGGGCGAGGTCGCGGGTCATGTCGTTGAAGGCCCGGGAAAGCACGGCGATCTCCTCGGGGTCGGACTCGGCGTCCACCCGGGCGGTCAGGTCACCCCCGGCCACGCGCTCCGCCGCCTGTACGAGCCGACCCACCGGCGCCGAGATCGAGCGCGCGGCGCCCGTCCCAAGCCAGATCGCGCCGATCAGGACCAGGAGCGCCGTCTCGGTGTAGGCGAGGGCAAAGGCGCGCTGGATGCGGCCGCGGCTTTGGGCGGCGTCCCGATAGGACACCAGCGCCAGCTCGGCCTCGGTCAGGTTCTCCACCACCCCCTCGCCCACCGGACGAACAAGGTAGAGGTAGGCGTCGGGGTAGCTTTTGAGGCGGAACAGGCTCCGGGTCAGGTTGGACGAGACGAAGATGTCCCCCTCGTCCGCTGCCCGGAAGGCCGACTCCGGAGGGGCCAGGAATCCTGGCGCGCCCCCCGTCTCCGCCCGGGCCAGGACCCGCCCCTCCCGGTCGATCAGGTAGGCTGCGGGAAAGTCATTGTCTGCCGCCTGCTGGGCCAGGAAGAGACCGAAGGTGACGGGCGAGTCCGTCATTGCGGAGGCAGCACTGTTGAGGTCGCCAGCCATGAGGGACACATGGTCGCGGACGTAGCGCTTCTGTTCCTCCAGGTAACTGCGGAAAACCGTTGCGGAATTCTCCACCACGGTCTGGACCCGGGTCGAGAACCAGTCCTCCACCCCACGGTTCACCAACACCCCGTAGAAAATGGCCACCACAAGGGCCGGAACCGTCGCCGCCGCCGCGAACAGGGTGACGAAGCGCAGGTGAAGTCGGGCACCGGGATCGGTCTTCCTGTCTCTCAGAAGCCCCAGGACGGTCCGGCCTGTAGCGACCAGAAGCCACAGGATCAGCAGCAGGTTGATGCCGAGGATCCAGAGGATGTTGAGGCTTGCCGGGGCCAGGGGTCCCGACTGGGGCGGCGAGGCAGCGAGGAAGATGGCGATGCCGGTCAGGCCCGCCGCCGCCAGGAACACACTGCCAGACAACGCCTGCGAGCCTGCGAAGGCTCGGAGACGGTCCAGTCGCTGTCCAGCAACCCCGACGATCGGACTCAAGCCCAACATGGCCAGATGCTAGAGCCGACTGTGCCCTAAGATCAACAGTTCGTTGCCTAAATGCGTCAGTTTCGGGGGTGATCTAGCGCCGTCCCCGGCTCATCTCGACCCCAAGGTCCTGGATCTTCTTGCGCAGGGTGTTGCGGTTCAGGCCCAGGATCTCCGCGGCCCGCACCTGGTTGCCCCGGGTCC
>JBMOEP010000317.1:0-2810 GCA_049314675.1 Phenylobacterium sp. | reverse complement strand
ACGTCCGCCGCCAGGGGCACGTTGCGCATGTGCACGCGCAGGATCCGCTCGCGGCCGTTCACGTCCGGATTGCTCACCACCACCTGACGGTCGAAGCGGCCCGGCCGCAGCAGGGCGGGGTCGAGCACGTCCGGCCGGTTGGTCGAGGCGATGACGATGATGGCGTCCGAGGGATCGAAGCCGTCCATCTCGACAAGCAGCTGGTTCAGGGTCTGCTCCCGCTCGTCATTGCCACCGCCGAGGCCCGCGCCGCGATGCCGTCCGACGGCGTCGATCTCGTCAATGAAGATGATGCAGGGGCTGTTCTTCTTGGCCTGCTCGAACATGTCGCGCACGCGGCTCGCGCCGACGCCGACGAACATCTCCACGAAGTCAGAACCAGAAATATAGAAGAAGGGTACGCCCGCCTCGCCGGCGACGGCCCGGCCCAGCAGGGTCTTGCCGGTGCCAGGGGGGCCGACCATCAGGGCACCCTTTGGAATCTTGCCGCCCAGGCGCTGGAACTTCTGCGGGTCCTTCAGGAAGTCGACGATCTCGGCCAGTTCGTCCTTGGCCTCGTCCACGCCGGCCACGTCCTCGAAGGTGATGCGGTTACGGTTCTCGGTCAGCATCTTGGCCTTGGACTTGCCGAAGCCCATGGCTCCCTTCGCGCCGCCCTGCATCTGGCGCATGAAGAAAATCCAGATCCCCACCATGATGATGATGGGCAGCAGTTGCAGGAGGATGGCACCCGCGCTCATGCCGCCGGGCGGCTTGACCTTGATGTCGACATTGCGCGCCTCGAGCCGCTTGACCAGGTCCTCCTGGTTGTTGGGAGTGGCCGAGGCGAAGCTCTTGCCCTCGGCGTCCTTCACGACGATGCGCGGCCCCGCCATCTCCACCGACTTAACGCCGCCGCCATCGATCTTGCCGAGCAGCTGGGTATAGCTGATCTCGCTGATGGTAGGCGTCCGGTTGCCGGGGTTGGTCAGGGCGTACATCCCTGCCAGTGCGATGATGATGGCCGCCCAGATGCCGAGAGTTCGAAGGTTCATAGCCATCCGATCCGAGGAGGTTGTGTCCAGTTCCCTCTCAAGATAGGCGCCCAAGCCGGAAATCTCCAGCGGTTCGGACAGGAGAGGGGCCCCGGACAGCAAAAAGACCGTGCGACGTGCGCACGGCCCCTGTCTTCCGTCTAAAAAATTCTGCCGTCTAGAAAATTGGGTGTCGGGGCGCGGCTCAGCGCACCGGCTTCTTCGGCGCGGGGATCAGGCCTTCGCGCTGGGCGCGCTTGCGGGCCAGCTTGCGGGCCCGGCGAACGGCCTCGGCCTGCTGGCGGGCGCGCTTCTCCGAGGGCTTCTCGTAGTGCACGTGGCGCTTCATCTCGCGGAACGAGCCTTCGCGCTGCATCTTCTTCTTCAGCGCCTTGAGGGCCTGGTCGACGTTGTTGTCGCGGACGAAAATCTGAACCAGAGGTCTCTCTCCTGTCACCCGTTCCCGATCGGCGTCGCCTCCAGCGAGGCTTCAGCGGCGAACGGACAATAGCTTTTTGTTCCCGACGGTCTTCTGTCTGGATAGGGGGCGGGCAATAGCAGACCGGAAATGTCCTGTCCACGCCGGACAGGTCCGGCAATCCCGTCTATATTCGATCCATGGACGCAAATGATGATCCCGAGGCTTGGCTGAGGCGCGCTGAACAGGCTGTGCTTGACGCCGCCCTGGTGCGGGCGCCGGTCATGGGCTGGACCTCCGCCATGGCCGTATCCGCCGCCGCAGACGCTGGCTTCAGCCCGGGCGAAGGCGAACTGATCCTGCCCCGGGGACCCGCCGACCTTGCGGCCCTCCTCTCACGCCGGCATGACGCGGCGGCCGTCGCCGCGCTCCCGGACCCGGCAGGGCTCAAGATTCGCCAGCGAATCCGCTCGGCCCTCAAGGCGCGCATCGAGGCCGCCGCGGCCGACGCGCCCGCCGTCCGGCGCTGGTCGGGCTGGCTTGCCCTGCCCCCCAACGCTGGCCTGGGCCTGTCCCTGGCCTGGGAGAGCGCCGACGCCCTCTGGCGATGGGCGGGGGATGTCGCCACCGACGAGAACCACTATTCCAAGCGGGCCATACTGGCCGGGATCCTGGTCCCGGCCCTCGCCATCCGCCTCCGGTCGGGCGAGGCGGAGTCGGACGCCTTCCTCGACGCCCGGATCGCCAACGTCATGAGCTTCGAAGCCTGGAAGGCCGGCCGCGACCCCGGCGCACCCCTCCGGCGCCTCGTCGAGGGGCTGGGCCGCCTGCGCTACGGGTCTTCGGTCAGCCGCCGGGCGTGAAGCGCTTCGGTGGCCGGGCAGCTACATCCTGGATCATCCGCATCAGCAGGTAGGTGCGCGGCGTGATTGTCGTCAGGTCGATCCACTCCTTGTCGGTGTGAAAGTCACCGCCAACCGGCCCCAGTCCGTCCAGCGCGGGGGTTCCTGCCTCATGCGCCAGTGCGGATTCCGAGGCGCCCCCATTGCCGCCAGTGCCCAGTTCCCGGCCCAGCTCGGCATAGATCGCCTTGGCCCGCTCGGCGAGGGCGTCAGTGTGAGGGTTACTTGGCAGGGGTGGAAAGGAGTTCTCCCGGCTCACTGTGACCTTGGTGTCCGGCACTGTGGTGTTGCGGGCGCGCTCCTCGAAGACGGCCTGGACCCGGTCAAGGTCGGCCTTGTCGCGGATTCGCACATTGACCTGCGCCCGGGCGTTCTCGGGGATGATGTTGTAGCGGCTTCCCGCCTGGATGATGGTCAGGTTGGCGGTCAGGCCGTCGCCGGACTTGGGCAGGGTCTCCACGGCGGCGAGCTGGTGGA
>JBMOEP010000316.1:0-2841 GCA_049314675.1 Phenylobacterium sp. | reverse complement strand
GGAGCTGTGGGGCCTCTACAACACCCGCATCGGGCCGGGGGAAACGATGCGCGTCTTCCCGCTCTCCAACTGGACCGAGTTCGACGTGTGGGACTACATCGCTGCCGAGGACATCCCGGTGGTGCCGCTGTATTTCGCCGCGCTACGGCCCACGCTGCGCCGCTCCGGCGCCATGATCATGCGCGACGACGAGCGCATGCCGTTGGAGCCCGGCGAAGCGGTCGAGATGAAATGGGTGCGCTTCCGCACCATGGGCGATTGGCCACTGAACGGCGCACATGAAAGCCGGGCGGAGACGATGGACCAGGTGCTGGAGGAGCTGCGCGCCAGCCGCGTCAGCGAACGCCATGGCCGCCTGATCGACAACGACCAGGAAGCCTCCATGGAACGCAAGAAGCGGGAGGGCTACTTCTGATGGACGCCATCCCCCCGGCTTCGGAAATGGCCGCCAATCGCGGCCTGCTGCGCATGCTCACCTGCGGCTCCGTGGACGACGGCAAGTCCACCCTGATCGGACGGCTGCTCTACGATTCCAAGATGATCTTCGAGGACCAGCTCGCGGCCCTCGAGGCCGACTCGCGCCGGGTGGGCACACAGGGTGGCGAGATCGACTTCGCCCTCCTGGTCGACGGCTTGGCGGCGGAACGCGAGCAGGGCATCACCATCGACGTCGCCTACCGCTTCTTCTCGACAGACCGTCGTAAGTTCATCGTCGCCGATACGCCCGGGCACGAGCAATACACCCGGAACATGGTGACCGGCGCCTCGACCGCGGATGCAGCGGTGATCCTGATTGACGCCCGGCGCGGGGTTCTGACCCAGACCCGCAGGCACGCCTACCTGGTTCACCTCCTGGGTATCCGGCATGTGATGCTGGCGGTGAACAAGATGGACCTTGTGGACTGGTCCCAGGCCGTCTTCGACGAGATCACCGCTGAGTTTACCACCTTTGCCGGGAAGATCGGCCTGCCGGCCTTCACCGCCATCCCCATGTCAGCCCTTCGAGGGGACAATGTCGCCGAGCGGGGGAGCGCACCCGACTGGCATGAGGGTCCCACACTCCTGTCCTGGCTCGAGGCGGCACCAGTGGGCGATGACGCGGTCGCCCGGCCCTTCCGCATGCCGGTCCAGTGGGTCAACCGGCCCAACCTCGACTTCCGCGGGTTCTCGGGCCTGGTCGCCGCTGGCTCTGTCCGCCCTGGAGACCCGATCAGGGTCTCGCCCTCTGGCCGGGAGAGCCGGGTGCGGCAGGTCCTGGTCGGGACCGGGGAAACGCCCTTGGCCCTTGCGGGCCAATCCGTGACCCTGACCCTTGAGGACGAAATTGACATCAGCCGGGGCGACGTCCTGGCGGCCCGCGACGCCCCGGTCAGCGTCGCCGACCAGTTCGAGGCGACAGTGGTGTGGATGGACGAGTCCCCGATGCTGCCGGGGCGGCCCTATCTGCTCAAGCTGGGAACCCGGACTGTCGCGGCCTCGATCACCGAGCCGAAGCACCGGGTCAATGTGAATACGCTTGAACATCTTGCCACCAAGCGACTGGATATGAACGAGATTGGCGTCTGTAATATCTCACTGGACATGCCTGTCGCCTTCGAGCCCTACGCCGAGAGCCGGGACCTCGGCGGCTTCATCCTGATCGACCGGATGAGCAACCGGACAGTCGGTGCCGGGATGATCCACTTCGCGCTCCGGAGAAGCCAGAACGTCCACTGGCAGGCCCTGGACGTTGATCGTGCAGCCCGGGCCACCCTGAAGGGGCACCGGGGCCGGGTGATCTGGTTCACAGGGCTATCGGGGTCCGGAAAATCCACGATTGCCAATATGGTGGAGAAGAAACTTCACGCTATGGGGCGGCACACCTACCTCCTGGACGGCGACAATGTGCGGCACGGCCTCAACCGCGACCTGGGCTTCACCGACGAGGATCGTGTGGAAAATATCCGGCGCGTCGCCGAGGTGGCCAAACTCATGGCGGACGCCGGCCTGATCGTCCTGGTGTCCTTCATCTCGCCCTTCCGGGCCGAACGGGCGCTGGCGCGTAGCCTCATGCCCGAGGGTGACTTCGTCGAGGTCTTCGTCGACACCCCCCTGGCAGTCGCCGAGGCGCGCGACGTGAAGGGGCTCTACGCCAAGGCGCGGGCCGGCGAACTGAAGAACTTCACGGGGATCGACAGTCCCTACGAAGCGCCCGAGACCCCTGAAATCCGGATCGATACGACAGCGCTTTCGGCGGAGGCCGCGGCCGAGCACGTTACGGGCTGGATGGAAGGTGAGTTGGACTACACCATCTGAGATCACCGCTGCGGCCGGTTCCTTGCCCCGTCGGCCCCCGGAGGGTAATCGGTCTGCATGAGCGAGATTCAGGTGACCCAGCTCGGGCAGGTGACGCCCGGCTTTGACAGCCCCGAGGCCGCCGTCCTCGAGCGCGTTCCCAATCCCCAGAAGGGGCAGACCTATCTCGCCCGGTTTACGGCGCCCGAGTTCACCTCCCTTTGCCCGGTGACTGGCCAGCCGGACTTTGCAACCTTGATGGTGGACTACGCCCCCGGCGACTGGCTCATCGAGTCCAAGTCGTTCAAGCTTTTTCTTGCATCCTTCCGGAATCACGGAGCTTTCCATGAGGACTGCACCCTGATGATTGGCCGTCGCCTGGTTGAGGTCGCCCAGCCCGTCTGGCTGCGGATCGGCGGCTACTGGTATCCGCGCGGAGGCATTCCCATCGACGTCTTCTGGCAAACCGGAACCCCGCCCGAGGGCCTCTGGCTGCCGGACCAGGGCGTTGCGCCTTACCGCGGCTGAGGCTGAGTCCCGGTTTCAGGGGGTCCAGC
Source organism: Phenylobacterium sp. (assembly GCA_049314675.1). Classification (GTDB taxonomy): domain Bacteria; phylum Pseudomonadota; class Alphaproteobacteria; order Caulobacterales; family Caulobacteraceae; genus Phenylobacterium. Next base: position 10 of record JBMOEP010000316.1, on the reverse strand, counting down.
GCTGGACCCG
>JBMOEP010000315.1:0-2857 GCA_049314675.1 Phenylobacterium sp. | reverse complement strand
GAACTGGGCCCGGCCGTATAGCCGCCCGTCCCGCGCCTCGACCCCGGCCCCATCCCGGGCACCGGTGATCTCGGAGAGGGCGACCCCGGCCACAGTCGCGCCAGAGGCGAGCCTGGGCAGCCAGGTCGCCTGCTGGCCCGCATCCCCGGCCTTCATCAGGGCCAGGGGGGCCATGACCGCTGTGGCGGCGAAGGGGGAAGGGGCAATGAAGCGACCCAGCTGTTCGGCGGCCAGGGCGGCGTCCAGCAGGGACAGCCCCACCCCGCCGTGGACCTCGGGGATGATCAGGCCCGTGACGCCCAGCTCGGCCAGGCCCTGCAACACGTCCGGGGCCCGGCGGTCCTTGCCCGCCGCAAAGGCCCGGGTACGCTCCAGCCCGCCGGTCCCGGCGAGAAAACGGGCCAGGGAGTCCTGCAACATCACCTGTTCTTCAGAGAGTCCGAATTCCATGATGCGTGTCTCCTCAGGCCTTGGCCGGCTTGGGCTCGCGGGGCATGTCCAGCCCGCGTTCGGCGATGATGTTCTTCTGGATCTGCGAGGTGCCCCCGCCGATGATCAGGCCGAGGAAGTACATGTAGTCCCTCTGCCAGGAGCCGCCGCCGCGCAGGCGGGGCGTGTCGCCGTAGAGCAGGCCCAGCTCGCCCAGGATGTCGATAGCAAAGCCTTCCAGCTCGTGGCGCAGCTCGGTGCCCTGCAGCTTGACCACCATGCCCGCCAGGGGCGCGCTCTGCCGGTTCACTGCCGCCGAAAGCAGGCGCAGGTCGTTGCAGCGCAGGGCCTGGACCCGGCCCTGGATCGTCATCAGCCGGTCCCGGTAGACGGGGTTGTCGATCACCCGGCTTCCGTCGAGGGTCTCGGCCTTCATCAGGTCGATCAGGGCGTTGAGCCGGCTCTGCATGACGTTGGGGTCGGCCAGGGAGCCCCGCTCATGCCGCAGGATGGCGTTGGCCACCTTCCAGCCCTCGCCCCGCCGGCCGACGATCTGGTGGGCCGGGACCCGCACGTCGGTGAAGAAGACCTCGTTGAAGTTGGCCGCCCCGGTCATGTCCACCAGCGGGCGGATCTCGATGCCGGGGGTCTTCATGTCGAACAGGAGGAAGCTGATGCCCTCATGCTTTGGGGCGTCGGGCTCTGTGCGGACCAGGCAGAAGATCCAGTCGGCCAGGTGGGCCGTGGAGGTCCAGATCTTCTGGCCGTTGATCACCCAGTGATCGCCGTCGAGCACGCCCTTGGTGGCCAGGGCGGCGAGGTCAGAGCCGGCGTTGGGCTCGGAATAGCCCTGGCACCACAGCATCTCGCCGCGCAGGGTCGGGCCGATGAACTGGCGCTTCTGGTCCTCCGAGCCCACCTCGAGCAGGGTCGGGACCAGCATGGAGATGCCCTGGCCGCCCAGGCCCGGCGACAGCTGGGCGCGGGCGAACGCCTCGGCGATGATCCGCGACTTCAGGATGTCGGGCTCGCCGCCGTAGCCGCCGTATTCCTGAGGGATTGTCCGGGCGGCGTAGCCGTTGCCGATCAGCAGCTTCTGCCAGGCCAGGCCATTGCCCCCATGGCCCGGAGCCTGGCTTCGGTTGGCCTCAAGAAAGCCGCGCACCTCGGTGCGGAAGGCCTCGTACTCAGGGCTATAGGACAGGTCCATGGGTCTCCTCCCGTCGCGGTCGGGCCTTAAGCGCCAAACCTTGAGCATCTGGCCCGCCGGGTCCACTCTCCCAACAGGGCGGACGGCTGGCAAGCCGCCGTCCCCAAGCGATTAGGGGAGGCCCACCTCATGGACAAGCCATCCGCGACGGAAGCCGCGCCGGAACCCATCCTGGACCCGGACCGCCGGATCCACGACCCGCACCACCACCTCTGGCCGGCGGGGGCCGGGCCCGCCTACCTGCTGGACGAACTGCGGGCGGATACGGGTGATGGCCACCACGTCGAGGCCACCGTCTTCGTCGAATGCATGACCGGCTATCTTACCGACGGGCCAGAGGCCCTGCGGTGGTCGGGCGAGAGCGCCTATGTGGCGCGGATCGCCCAGGCCTCGCAGGACGGGAAGGGCGCCCGCATCGCCGCCATCGTCGGCTCCGCAAACCTGCTGGCGCCAGATGACGTCGAGGCCCTGCTCGACGCCCATGCCGCAGCCGGCGAGGGCCTGTTCCGCGGGATCCGCCACGCCGCCGCCTGGGACGCCTCGGACGCCATCCGCCCGTCGCACCATCACCCGCCGCCGCACCTCTATCTGAACCCGACCTTCCGACGGGGCTTCGCGAAGCTGGCGGCAAGGGGCCTGACCTTCGACGCCTGGCTCTTCCACCCCCAGATCCCCGAACTGACCGACCTGGCCCGGGCCTTTCCCGAGGCGAGCATCATCCTTGACCACCTGGGCGGGCCCCTGGGCATTGGCCCCTACGCCGGCAAGCGGGACGCATACTTCCCGCAGTGGCGGCGCGACATGGCCGAGCTGGCGACCTGCCCGGGGGTGAGCGTCAAGCTGGGCGGCATGGCCATGCCCATCAACGGCTGGGACTGGCACAAGACCGGTGCCCCGGACTCCGCCGCCTTCGCCACCGTCCAGGGCGACTGGTACCGGGCCGCCATCGACCTGTTCGGCCCGGACCGCTGCATGTTCGAGAGCAACTTCCCGGTGGACCGGGCCAGCCTGTCCTACCGAACCCTCTGGAACGGCCTGAAGCGCATCGCCGCCCCCTATTCGGAGGCCGAAAAGGACCTGATGTTCCGGGGGACGGCGGCGAGGGTCTACGGGATCGAGGACTAGGCCGGCGACGCCGTTGACCCCCTCACCCGGCTTCGCCGGGAGCTCCCCCTTGGGGGAGCAATTGGCGCTCTAATTCCTCCCCCCAGGGGGAGG
>JBMOEP010000314.1:0-2863 GCA_049314675.1 Phenylobacterium sp. | reverse complement strand
TCGACCGGATCACCGACTTCAACTACGCCGAGGGCGACCGGCTGGTGCTGGATGGTTCGCCGTCACGGACTGTCACCCAGGTGGGTGCCGACCTGGTGGTCGACATGGGCAATGGGGACCAGGTGATCCTGGTGGGGGTTTCCCTCACCGGCCTCGGGGCCGACTGGATCAGCTAGGGACTTCGGGCGCCGGAGCGGAGTCCAGGTCCCCGGGGCGGTCCACATCGAACAGGACCCCCGGGGAGTCCGTAGGGATCCGGACGAGCCTGTCGCCGAGGATCGACAGGGCCTCCCGGGCGCCGGCGTCGCCGCTGGCCCGGGCGAGCTCGGGAATGAGGGTTGCGGAGAACAGGACCGGGTGCCCACGCTGGCCCTGGTGCTCGGGTGCCGCCGCCGGAGCGCCAGCGGCCAGGGCCCCGATGAGGCCCGCGAAGACGTCGTGCGGGATACCGGGCATGTCTCCCAGGAAGACGAAGACGCCCTTCAGGCCCAAAGGCAGGGCCGAAGTGCCAGTCCTGAGCGAGGCGCCCATGCCCTCGGCGTGATCCTCGGCGTGGACGATCTTCAGCCGGACACTGGCCTCCCGGCCCTGGCCCCAGTCCCGGACGGCCTCCGCCACCGGCCCGGCATCTGCGCCCGTAACGACCACGATCGGGTCGGAGCCGCTGGCCCGGGCCGCGTCGAGGGCACCCTCGACCAGGGGCCTTCCGCGCCAGGCGGCCAGAAGCTTGCCGCCGCCAAACCGGCGACCCGCGCCTGCTGCGAGCACGATGGCTGCGTATCCTGGCCGCCCCGGTGCCTGCGCCCCTGTCATGTTCTGCAATCCCCGCTTATGTTGCCCTGGCATGACGCCCCTCGACACAGCGCCCGCCGTCCGGTCCCGGCCCCTTCTGGTGGACGGTTTTGGCCGCACCGTCACCTATCTGAGGGTGTCGGTGACGGACCGCTGCGACCTCCGCTGCGTCTACTGCATGTCCGAGCATATGACCTTTCTGCCCAAGGCGCAGGTCCTGACCCTCGAGGAACTCGAGCGGCTCACGGGCGCCTTCATCGACCTCGGGGTCCGCAAGGTGCGGATTACCGGTGGCGAGCCCTTGGTGCGCAAGGGGGTGATGGACCTGTTCCGCGCCCTGTCCCGGCGCATGGGTCCGGAGGGCCTGGACGAACTGACGCTGACGACGAACGGAACCCGCCTGGCCGAGTTCGCCAGGCCGCTCTACGAGGCGGGCGTCCGGCGGGTCAACGTGTCCGTCGACACCCTGGACCCGGAGCGCTTCCGCCGTCTGACCCGGGGCGGGGACCTCGGGCGTGTTCTCGCCGGCCTCGAGGCGGCCCGGGCCGCTGGCCTCTCGGTGAAGATCAACGCCGTCGCCCTCCAGGACGACAACGCCGCCGACCTGCCTGACCTCATCGCCTGGGCCCATGGCCAGGGCTTTGACGCCACCCTGATCGAGGCCATGCCCATGGGCGAGATCGACGTGGACCGGACAGACCAGTTCCTGTCCCTGAAGACAGTGCGGGAAGGTCTCGAAAGCTTCTGGACCCTCGTGGACCTCGACCTGACCACCGGTGGGCCCGCTCGCTATGTGCGGGTTGCGGAGACGGGCGGTCGCCTCGGGTTCATCACGCCGATGAGCCACAATTTCTGCGAGCTCTGCAACCGGGTCCGGCTGACCTGCACCGGCACCCTGCACACCTGCCTTGGCCGGGAGGATGCCAGCGACCTTCGCGCCGTCCTGCGGGCCGGCGCCGGTGAGGCGGAACTGCATGACGCCATCCGCGCCGCCATCGGCGACAAGCCCCAGGGCCACGACTTCCACATCGGTCGAGACGCTCCGCCATCGGTGCAGCGCCACATGTCGACCACGGGGGGCTGAGGGTGGCCAGGGTGCTCCTGTTCGGGCGGCTCGCCGACCTGGCCGGCTGGCGGGAGCGCGAGATTCCTGCGGCCAGCCTGGCGGCCCTGAGGGGAATTCTCGCCGCCGAGGATCCCGCCCTCTTCGAGGCCCTGCAGGCGCCTGCCGTCCGGACAGCTGTGGACCAGGCGCTGGTGACCCTGGACGTGGCCCTGCGCCCTGACTCCGAGGTCGCCTTCCTGCCGCCGATGAGCGGGGGCTGACCGGTGATACGACTGGTCCAGGCCCCCTTTGACCCGGGCGAGGCCCTGGGCGAGTTCTGCCGGGACCGTACCGAGACCGGTGCCGTGGCCAGCTTCACCGGCCTTGCCCGGGCCGAGAGCGGCCGGACCGACATCCTGGAGCTGGAGGCCTATCCTGGCTTCACCGAGCGCGAGATCGCCCGGCATGAGGCCGCGGCGCGGGAGCGGTTCGGGCTTCAGGACACACTGATCCTTCACCGCACGGGTCCGATCTCGCCCGGCGAGGCCGCCAGCGTGGCCGAGAAGCTGATCGAATCCGTGGGCGTTCCCATCCATCTGGGCAGCAATCTGCTGCGGGTCGGGGTCTCCATCGGCATCAGCCTCTATCCCCAGGACGGCACCGACGTCACCGCCTTAGTCAAGAATGCCGACATGGCCTTGTTCGAAGCCAAGGGCCGGGGGCGGAACACCTTCCACTTCTTCGATCAGGCCATGAGTGCCCGCGCCTTGCGGCGGCTGGACGTCGAAATGGCGCTGCGTCAGGGCATCGCCCAGGGCCAACTGGAGCTGCACTACCAGCCCAAGGTCTCCGCTGAAAGCGGTGCCATTTCGGGGGTCGAGGCGCTGGTGCGCTGGCGGCGGCCCGGCGAGGGGCTGATCCAGCCCGACGAGTTCATCCCGCTGGCCGAGGAAAGCGATCTGATCGTGACTTTGGGGGAATGGGTGCTGGCCAAGGCTTGTGCCCAGATCCGGGAGTGGCAAGCCA
>JBMOEP010000313.1:0-2864 GCA_049314675.1 Phenylobacterium sp. | reverse complement strand
GTGGTCGGCATAGATGCCGCTGCGCTCACGGCTGACGAATAGCCCCTCGTCGAGCAGCTTCTGATAGGCCAGCGTCACCGTATTGCGCGCCACGCCCAGCTGGGCCGCCAGAGCCCTGGACGACGGCAACCGCTTGCCCGGTGGAAACGCCCCGGCGCAGGCGGCCTCGACCAGCTTGCGACGCACCTGATCCTGCAGACTGAGATCGCTGTCGGGATCAAGGAACAAGAGCGGCCTGGACATGGTCGGCATCTCGCCTTCCCTCGCACGCCGTGTCCAGTGTGGCCTGCTGCGGTCGATCCTGATCGTCGCACCTCATGCCTCTCCGCATGCCGCTTCGCCGGGAGTGCCGGTGGCACTCTCGGCGCACGCAGGCCGGGGAAGTGTCGGGTGGAACTGGCGTCGCGCACCCGGGCCGAAGCGTCCCCCGCACGCCTGAGGACGCTCATCTGGCACCCTTCGCCAATCCTCCTGTAGCCTCGGGTCCTGACTCCCCGATCCGGTGAGGTTCCCAATGGCCGCCAAGACCCGCGCCGACCTGCTCAAGCGACTGGACCCCTATTGGAAGATGGAGGCCGCGAACGTCGTTTTCGTGCCGGTCTTCCTGATCTGGCTGGCCGACGGGAAGGTGGGCGGGATCAGCCTGGTGCCCCTGGCCGCGACCGTCCTGCTCCTCGTCATCGGCGCCCTCTACTGGCGGGGAAAGGTGCGACAGCTTCGCAGGGATGGGAGCGACTTCCCGGCGCTCCTGCGCAGGCTCGCCGCCTGGAAGGCGCCGGCCCTGTTCCTGACCCTGGCGGGATGCGCCACCGCCGTGGCCGGCTGGTGCGTGCCTGCCTGGTCCGCAGGCCTGGCGGACCGGAATGTGGCCACGGCCTGCGCGGTCCTCGCTGTCCTGGAATACGTGAACTACTACCACCGCCAGCTGCAGCACTTCGACAGCCGCGAGGATTTCAGAAGGCTCCTGTCAGGCAAGGGCTTCCGGAAGTCCTGGCTGGCGCGCGACCTGGAGGCGGTGGCTCGGGACGCGTGAGGGGGGGGTGGAGTGAGGTGCAGGGCCTGTGCTTGGCGCCATCTCTAGGTTCCGCGCCTCGCACTCACCGGCCCGTTTCGGATGCCATTCCTCGTCGGAGAGGTGGCTGAGGGGTCGAAAGCACCGCACTCGAAATGCGGCGCAGTTAATCCTCCTCCTCTGCCAAATCAGAGCCGCCTCTCGAGTAAACGGCCTTGAATCCGCGGCGCTTTAGATCACTCACGATGTCTTTCGCCTCCTCCCGAGCCGGCTGTAGGATCCCTCCCGCCAACGCCCCGACGCCCCTACGCAGGTGGCTCTCGACCATCTCTGTGACGATACGACCCGGCCGGTCACCGAGGTGGGGACGGATATGATCAACGCCATCTGCGATCATGTTTTCTACGAACATCCGGGAGACTTGCAGCTGGATGCGGGCATGGCTTCGCACGGCGTCTACCGGCGAGCCGTCGGTGGTTCGGGCGGACTCTTCGAGCCCGAGACTGAAGCGACGGGCGAGATCCTCCGTCCGCGGTTGAACGTAGGTGACAATGAAGCGATCCATCTCGGCGATAAGATCTGGATTAGCGTCGCGCGCTCGTTCCCAGGCCCTGAGGCGGCGGGCATTCATCTTGCCCGACAGGTAGTACCGGACCTTCCAGTAAAGATCGAAGTTCATCAGGATCGCCCTTCTGTATCCAGTTCAGCTTCCCAGCACGTCGGATGCAAGCGGCTTCCCGGAATTCGGTGACAGGCCCGGCACCCTCCAGCCCCCCACCTCACAACCCCCTCAGAAAATCTCGCTCCGCCCCACCCCCGCCTCCGCGTTACCTCTCCCCCTCGTCGGCCCATCGCCGTAGGGGATCGCCCACATGCCCAGGATCACGACCCGCCCCCTGACGCCGACCATCGGTGCCCTGGTCGAGAACGTCGATCTCTCGGTCCCGCTGGACGCGGAGCAGTTCGCGGACATCCAGGCGGCCCTGCTTCGGCACCAGGTCATCTTCTTCGAGAATCAGCGCCTGACGCCCGTCCAGCACCGGGATTTCGCCGCGCGGTTCGGCGCCCTGCACACCCATCCGCTCTATCCCGGCGTGCCCGAGGCGCCTGAGCTGTTCACCCTGGACAACCACCAGGCCAATCCCACCGACAACGACAGCTGGCACACAGACGTCACCTTCATTGAGACGCCGCCCAAGGCCGCCATCCTTCACGCCCATCTGCTTCCCGCTTTGGGCGGGGACACAATCTGGTCGAACATGAAGGCGGCCTTTGAGGCCCTGTCGCCCTCCTTCCGCGACTACCTGACCACCCTGGACGCGGTGCACGACTTCGCCCGCGGCTTTCCCGCGAGCGGCGTGGTGGCTGGAAATGCCGGCGTCGAGGCGCACGCCCGGGCCGTGGCCGCCAACCCGCCGGTGACGCATCCGGTGGTGCGGACCCACCCGGAGACGGGCGAGGACGGCCTGTTCGTCAATTACACCTTCACCGACCGCATTGTCGGCCTGACCCGCAAGGAGAGCGACGCCATCCTGGGCATGCTGTTCGAGCACATCCAGAAGCCGGAATTCCTGGTCCGCTGGCGCTGGAGCGAGAACGCCATCGCCTTCTGGGACAACCGGGTGACCCAGCACTATGCAGTGAACGACTACCTGCCCGCGCGGCGGGTGATGGTGCGGGCGACGATACTGGGCGACCGGCCGTATCACCGCTCCCGGCAGGGGGTAGAGGCTTTGGCGGCGGAGTAGGCAGAGGTGGCTGCGGAGAGGCTGTTGACCCCCTCCGGCCCGCTGCGCGGGCCACCTCCCCCTGGGGGGAGGAATTGGGGAGCCGTGGCTCTCACAAGGAAGAG
>JBMOEP010000312.1:0-2872 GCA_049314675.1 Phenylobacterium sp. | reverse complement strand
AGCGAAGGTCCAGGCCGAAGATGTCATTGATCGCGTACCCGAGGCCCAGGTTCCAGGTCTCGTAGTCGCCGTCGCCTTCCAGGGCCTGGTGGCCGACGGCACCAGACACCGAGAGCTTTTCGGCGATCGGCATGGAGCCGTTCAGCTCGACATAGGTCGCCTTGCCCGTCTGTCCGAAATTCTCGGGGGTGTAATAGACCGCGCCGCCGACAGTACCCTTGCCCGCAGCCACGGAACCGGCGAGCTTGCCTTCCCAGAAGTCGAGGTCCGCACCGTCTTCCTGGTTGGTGTATCCATACCGAAGCAAGCCCACGTCCAGGGAGACCGGACCGAGGGTCGGCTTGAAGCCGGCATAGAGGTCATATTCCATGCTGGTGCTGTCGCCGAAGTCGACGTTCGACAGCCAGGCACCGGCGTAGAAAATCCCGATGCCCAGGTCAGCGCCGCCGTAGACTAGCGGCTTGCTGTCCGTCTGGCTGTAGCCCCGGAACACGTAGTCAGAGGCGGCGCCGACGTTGAAAGAGACCGACGGCCCTTCTTCTGCCTTCGCCTGGGCGGCGGCTCCGAGGGCGAGGGTAACGGTTGCGGCGATGGCCGCGAGCTTGAACGACTTCATTATTTTGCAATCCCCTTGAGATGCAGGCCTGACCCTGTGGGTCGAACACTCCCCCCGTCCGGCCCCGAACTGCCACTGCGGTCGGGGACGTCCGGCCCAGTCCCGACACAACTGGTCGGTTTCCGGGCGCCGCCATCGACGGGCGCCTATTTTTTGGGCGTCACCTTCAGGCGTCGTTCGCAGAGAAAGGCCCAAGTGGGATTAACGGGGCGTGAATCGCGCTCAGCGCATCGACAGGGTTGCAAACCCGAGGTGCGATCCGGCGTCGACGAGAAGGGTCTCTCCCGTCACGTGCCGGGACTGCCGCGAGGCGAGGAAGGCGGCGGTGGCGGCGATGTCGTCGGCCGAAGACACCACCTTCAGCGGGGTCGCCGCGGCAGACCCCTCGCGGAGCCTGGCAACGCGCTCCTCAGACATGCCCTTGCCAAACCAGGGGGTGTCGATGAAGCCCGGGCAGACTGCGTTCACGCGGATTCGGGGGGCCAGGGCCCGGGCGAGCGAGAGGGTAAGGGTGTTCATGGCACCCTTCGAGGCCGCGTAGGGTACGGAGGAGCCGATCCCGACCACGCCGGCGATGGACGAGGTATTGACCACGGCGCCGGGCTGGGGCGCAGCTTCCAGCAGGCTTCGGGCCGCGCGGACCATCTGGAAGGCACCGACCACGTTGACCGAGTAGAGGTTCAGGAAATCCTCGGCAGTGACCGCTTCCAGGTCGGCGTGGTTCTGGGCGAACTTGGTGACCCCGGCGTTGTTGAACAGGGCGTCGATCCGTCCCAACGAGGCGGCGGCCGCGGCGATGGCCCGGCAGTCTTCGTCGCGGGAGACATCGCCCTGGACGAGGTGCGCCCGCGCGCCCTCGGCCCTCACCAGGGCGGCAGTGGTCTCGGCTTCCTCGGCGCTGCGGGCGAAATTGACGATCACGTCTGTGGCACCGCGGCGTGCCGTCTCTATCGCAATCGCCCGGCCCAGCCCGGTGGATGCGCCGGTGACGACGACAACGAAATTCTCGAAATCCTGGACGCTCATGGGCATGTCTCCTCCGCCTTTGCGAAAGGCATAGGCCCAACGCCCCGACTGCGGAAGGGCCTGCCTGACCAAAGGAATTCTTGTGCAGGCACCAGAAGAATTGGACTCCGGGGGGCGGGGTTGTGAAGGTTTCCGGCCGGGCCATGCCCTATATGGACCGTCGCCGCCCGTGAGCGGCGGTAGGAGAGGCGAGCCATGACGGCGACAGGACAACAAGCGTCCCTGACCCACCTGCAGAGGCTGGAGGCCGAGGCCATCCACATCCTGCGGGAAGTGGCGGCGGAGGCCGACAAGCCCGTCATGCTCTATTCGGTCGGCAAGGACTCAGCGGTCATGCTCCACCTGGCGGTGAAGGCCTTCTGGCCCTCCCGCCCGCCATTCCCACTCCTGCACGTCGATACCACCTGGAAGTTCCGGGCCATGTACGAGATGCGCGAACGGATGGCGCGTGAGCTCGGCTTCGACCTGATCGTCCACCGCAACCCGGACGCGCTGGAGAAGGGAATCAATCCCTTCGACCATGGATCGGCCTTGCACACCGACATCTGGAAGACAGAGGGACTGAAGCAGGCCCTGGATCTGCATGGCTTCGACGCCGCCTTCGGGGGTGCCCGCCGCGACGAGGAGAAGAGCCGGGCCAAGGAGCGGATTTTCTCCTTCCGATCCGCCCAGCACCGCTGGGACCCCAAGAACCAGAGGCCCGAGCTCTGGCGGCTCTACAACACCCGCAAGAACCCTGGGGAATCGATCCGGGTCTTCCCGATCTCCAACTGGACCGAGCTGGACGTCTGGCAGTACATCCATCTGGAGAACATCCCCATCGTTCCCCTCTACTTCTCCGACGTCCGGCCTGTGGTCGACCGGGACGGGACATTGATCATGGTGGACGACGATCGCATGCCCCTGCGCCCGGGGGAGACGCCTATGATGAAGTCGATCCGGTTCCGTACCCTGGGCTGCTATCCCCTGACGGGCGCTGTGGAGAGTACGGCCGCGACCCTGCCGGACATCATCCAGGAGATGCTGCTGACCACCACCAGCGAGCGCCAGGGCCGGATGATCGACCACGACCAGGCGGCCTCCATGGAGAAGAAGAAGCAGGAGGGCTATTTCTGATGGCCCACCAATCCGACCTCATCGCCACCGACATCGAGGCCTATCTCAAGGCCCATGAGACCAAGAGCCTCTTGCGGTTCCTGACCTGCGGCTCGGTGGACGACGGCAAGTCCA
>JBMOEP010000311.1:0-2873 GCA_049314675.1 Phenylobacterium sp. | reverse complement strand
CTTCAGGAGCCGGGAGAAGATGTCGAAGGCGCGCTCGCCGCGGCTGGTCTGCTCGACCACCATGGGAACAAGGTTGAGGGCAGTCGTCACCATATCCGGCATTGGCTTGCACCTTGAGGCTGAAGCGGCACCCCCTCAGCGGAAGCGCTCGCCTTCGATATCGCGTTTCGACAGGGCCATGGCAAGGCCAGGACCCGAAATGACCGTGCCTAGGCCTTGTAGGCGGCCGGCATGTCGTCTTCCCTAAGCAGGTCTTCCTTGGAAACCTTCTCGTCCTCGACCTTGGCCCTGGATACGATCAGGTCGACCACCTTCTCCTCGAAGATTGGAGCCCGGATCTGGGATTGGGCCGAAGGATTCTGGCGCAGGAAATCGAAGATCTGCTGGGCCTGGGGACCATAGCGCATGGCTTCGGCCCGCATGGCCTCGGCCAGCTCCTGCTCAGTCACCTGGACGTTGTTGATCCGTCCGACCTCGGCGAGCACAAGACCCAGGCGTACCCGGCGCTCGGCGATCTTGCGGTACTCGACCTCAAGCTGGGCATCGGACTTGTCCGCGTCCTCGGGTGGCAGGCCGCCAGCCGTCTTGTCCTGCTGGACCTGTTCCCAAATCTGGGAGAACTCGGCCTCGACCATACGGGGTGGGAGGAGGAAGTCGTGCCTCTCGTCGAGGATATCGAGCAGGGCCCGCTTCAGCTTGAAGCGTGTGGCGCCCGCAAACTGCGACTGCAGGTTGGAGCGGAGCAGTTCCTTGAGCTTCTCAAGGTTCTCGATGCCCAGGCGCTCGGCCAGCGCGTCATCCACCTTGCTCGCCTTCGGAGCCCGGACTTCCTTGACCTGGACGGTGAACTCGGCGTCCTTCCCGGCGAGCTGAGCGGCCTGGTATTCGGCCGGGAAGGTCACCTTGACCAGGACCTCGTCGCCGGGCTTGGCGCCGACGAGTTGCTCTTCGAAACCGGGAATGAACTGGCCGGAGCCGAGGGTCAGGGTGGCGTCTTCCGCCCCGCCGCCCTCGAAGGCCTCGCCGTCCACCCGGCCAAGGAAGTCAATCAGGAGCTGGTCGCCGTCCTTGGACTTGACCGTCTTTCCCTTGCGCGGCTCGAAGGTCTTGCTGGACTCGGCCAGCTCGGCCAAGGCCTCGCCGACCTCTTCTTCCGTCGGCTCATAGATGGGGCGCTTGAGGGAAATTTCCGCGAAATCAGCCGGTACGAACTCTGGGATCACCTCCAGGGCGATCTCGTACGCCAGGTCTGACCGGCCCTCGACCACGTCCTGGATGTCGCCTTCCGGACGCAGGTCCGGCTCGCCCGCAGGCCGCAGGTTGTTGTCCGTGAGCACCTTCTGGGTGGTCTCATTGATGGTCTGCTCGACGATCTCGCTCATCAGAGACTTGCCGAACATACGACGGACATGCCCGGCCGGCACCTTCCCCGGGCGGAACCCCTTGATGTTGAGGGTGGGCGTGATCTCGGCGATCCTCGCCTCGACCTTCTCGGCCAGAAGGGCCGCAGGAACGGTCACGCCGTAGACACGGCTCAGACCTTCAACCGACTTCTCAACGATCTGCATAGACATTCAAGCCATCGGAGGGTGCCGCGATTATCGCGGTCCCGGTCCGCCTTATTCCGGAAAAACGGCGCCGCCGAAAGTCGGCGGCGAGGGGGCGACCTTATGTCACGCGACCGAGCGCGGGCCAAGAGCAAAGCAAGGCCGTTCCGAGCCGCGGAAGTTATCGGGCGACAACCCCCGCGGGCCTACCTTCAGGCCGGACTGTCGGCTATCTGGCAATCTGACCGGGGTCCAGGTGCTAGAGCCTTCACCCAAGGACAAACCCGCGTCCAAGGCCCAGGCTCTTGTCGACGCGGAAGAACGCCAACGACCAGCGGGGTGGAAGTCATGCGGCAGGCGATCAAGAACCGAGATGGCGCGGCGAAATGGTTGGGGACCGCAGTTGCCCTGGTTGCCACCCTGACCGGAGGTGGAGCCGCCCTCGCCCAGGAGACAGAGAGCTCATCCGAGCCGATCATGACGGCGACGGCTGTCGCCGCCCCGCCCGCCGCAGCAGCACCGATCGATTACATTGTTCCGGACCTGTCGCCGTCCCGGGGCGCGCCCCGGGCCTGGCCCTCGGCCGGATTCGTTCTCCGGCCCAGCGCCGCCATCCTTGGGGACTACACCTCCTTCTCCCAGGATGACGACAGCGTGGCCCAGGTCGGAAAGCAGAAGGATTCCGCCGAGTGGCGGAGCTTCCGCTTCCAGGTCCTGGGGTCGTTCGGCGGCACCTACCGGATCAATTACCAGCTCGGTGGGGAGTACAAAGGCTTTGACTCCGACCCGGAGGACGACTGGCAGTTGACCGACATGTCGGTCACCTTCCCGGTCGGTGAAAGCACCCGGGTGTCCGTTGGCAAGATCAAGGAAACCTTCTCCTACGAGATGGTCGGCGACGCCGCCAACCTGCCACACAGCGAGCGCGTGCTGAGCCCATTCTTCGTCTCGAGGAACACCGGGGTCCGCGTCACCCATGTCTTTGGACCCGCCAAACGGGTCAACGTCTCCTACGGCTTCGCCAATGATGGCTGGGACATCGGGACCACGACCCAACGCGGGACCGACTATTTCGGCAGGGTCTCGGGCCTCGCCTGGGATGACACGGCAAACGGGCACTACCTGCACCTTGGTGGCTCCTGGCGTTACGCGGCAGACGACGGCAAGACCCGGTACAAGGGCCGCCCCGGATCCAATGTCTCTTCCAACTATGTGGACACTGGCGAATTCCCCTCAGACGGCGCCAACCATTACGGGCTGGAGGGCCTGGTGAGCTGGGGGGGGCTGTCCCTGCTGGGCGAGTACACGAGGGCGGACGTAGAAGCG
>JBMOEP010000310.1:0-2880 GCA_049314675.1 Phenylobacterium sp. | reverse complement strand
CCCGAGGGCCGGCCGGCCAAGTTCAGCGAGGTGGACTTCGCCATCGCCTTCGCCCGGATCGAGTGCCACTACTTCGTCAACCGGGGCTTCTTCCCCGAGGACGGCTGGATCCTGAAGAACGCCCATGTCCTGGCGGACATCCCCGGCTGGATCGTCCAGGGCCGCTACGACGTGGTCACGCCCATGGAAACCGCCTGGGCCCTGAAGACGGCCTGGCCAAAGGCGCACTTCGAGATCGTCTGGGACGCCGGCCACGCCTCTACCGAGCCCGGCATCATCGACGGCCTCGTGCGCGCCTCCGAGGCGGCCCTTCGGCTCTGAGGCTCAGAGCCCCTTCAGCCAGGGGATGAGCCGGGCGTTGACCTCCGCCGGGCGCTCCTGCTGGGTCCAGTGGCCGCAGCCGTCCAGCACCTCGGCCACCTGCAGGTTGGGCACCTGGGCCCGCATCAGCTCGATCGGATCGCCGCGCCCCATCATGTTGAAGGCCAGGTCCCGGTTGCCGGCCATGAAGAAGGCGGGCTGCTCGATCTTCCGGTCCTTGAAAGCCTGCTGCCAGGCGAAGTCCCGGTCGTGGTTACGGTAGCGGTTGATCGGCCCGCGCAGGCCCGAGGCCTCGAACTCGGCGGTGTAGTAGTCAAGGTCCGCCTCGGTCATCCAGGCTGGGAAGGGCTCGGGATCAACCAGGCCCTGCAGCAGGGAGGCATCGGCGGTCTTGCCATTCGGCCAGGTCCCGTCCGGGGCGTCGCCCGAGATGGCGTAGTAGAACTTGCGCAGGAAGTCGCGGACGTTGGCCTCGCCCTCCGCCTCGGCCACCCCCTCCTTCTGGAAATAGGCCTGGTAGAAGAACTTGTTCCGGGCCGTGAAGACCTCGTTGAAGACGTCGGAGAAGGACCTCTGCCCCACCCCGGTCCAGGGCACGGACAGGGCCCCGACCGCCGAGAACCGGTCCGGACGCGACAGGGCCGAGTTCCAGACGATGGGCGCACCCCAGTCGTGGCCCAGCAGGATGGCCGGCCGGCCGGGCGACAGGGCATCAGCCACCCCCACCAGGTCGCCCACCTTGTGCGGCATGGCGTAGTCGGCGACCGGGTGCGGCTTGTCCGATCCGCCGTAGCCACGCACGTCGATGGCGCAGGCGGTGAAGCCGGCCTCGGCCACTGGGCCGATCTGGTGGCGCCAGGAATACCAGCTCTCCGGGAAGCCATGGACCATGATCACCAGGGGGCCCTGCCCCTGCACCACCGCACGAAGCTTCACCTCGCCCGCGTCGATCGTCGTGAATTCCACCATCTGGTCCTCCCCTGGAGGGGCCAGCAGACCCTCCCGCGCGTTTGGAGGCAAGCCCTACCAAGCCTCCACAGGGATTCCGGGCTGGCATGTCGCGTCCGGTCGCATAAACTTGCCTAGACTCGGTCGCCATTTCAGGCGAGGCCGGCCCGCCTCCGAGGATCCTGCCCCCATGTCCGCCAGCGACGCGACAGACGCGGGTTCGCCCAAGGCTCCGGCCGACGGGCAGACCGGCTTTCCCAGCTATCTCTTCACCCAGGGCGCCTGGTTCCTGGCCTTCGGCCTGCAGATGGTCCTGTTTCCCTATCTGGTCCGCGTGGTCCTGCAGGAGAACGAGATCCGCTTCGGCCTGGCCCAGATGTCGATGCAGCTACCAACCGTCCTGCTCATCCTGCTTGGCGGGTATGCCGCAGACCGCACCGACACGCGCCGGGTCGTCCAGATCGGATGCGCCCTCTGCGCGGCAAGTTTCCTGGGTCTCGGCGTTTTCGTGGCCTGCGGCCACCTCACCTACGCCACCCTGATCCTCTACGCCCTGGGCATCGGAACCATAGGGGCCTTTGTCACCCCGGCACGGGACGCCCTCCTCAGCCGCGTGGCGCCCGGCGGCGTGCAGCAGGCCGTGGGATTGGCGTCGCTGGCCCAGTTCGGCGGGCAGATCCTGGGCATGGCGGCGGCGACGGCGGCGCCGATCCTGGGCCTGCCGGCCCTCTTGTTCGGACAGGCCGCCATGATGGCAGTGGCGGCCGGTGCAGCAGGCCGGATCCAGCCCCGTCCCACAGGTCCGCCGAAGATTCGCGAGGGCGGCGTGCTGGGGTTCGTGGCCAGCGAGATCAGCGGGGGCTTCCGCGCCGCCGCCGCCTCGCCGGTGATCGCCCCGGTCATCCTCTGCGCCATTGGCATGGGCATTTGCTTCATGGGCGCGTTTGCAGTGCTCCTGCCGCTGATCGTCCAGAGCTATTTTCCGGCCGACCTGGCCGGGCCGGAGCGAACCCGCATCGCCACTGCGCTGGGCATATTCAGCCTCACCTTCTGGATCGGCTCGATCCTGTCAGCGACGGTCCTGCTGCGGGTGGGCCACATCCGGCGCAAGGGGCGGGTCTACCTGGCGTCGCTCTTCACCGGGGCGAGCGTCCTGGTCCTCTGCAGCCTGCACATGCCCTTCTGGCTGCTGTGCGTCCTCAACTTCGTCTGGGGCCTGGGCGGCGGCGTGGCCATGACCCTCGGCCGTGGCCTGGTTCAACAGTATGCCCCGCCGGACAAGGTGGCGCGCATCCTCTCGATCTTCACCCTGGGAACCATGGGCGGCGCCCCCGCTGGCGCCGTGCTCTACGGCGTCCTGGCCCATGCCATCGGCCCCCATGCCGCCATCCTGTTCCCGGGGCTGGGAATGCTGGTCATCGTGACGGCCGTCGCCCTCCGTTCCCAGCTCTGGAGCCTCACGGAGGGCGAAGGCTGAAGCGCCCTTGACCCCCATCCCCATCGGGCGGGCAACTGGCTCTGTAATTCCTCCCCCCAGGGGGAGGTGGACCGCGCAGCGGGACGGAGCAACCATGTTTCATGCAGGCATGGCTTTGACCCATGGCTGGCCTC
>JBMOEP010000309.1:0-2888 GCA_049314675.1 Phenylobacterium sp. | reverse complement strand
CTTGGCTTTCTTCGCCTCGCGGTGCGCCTTCGCAAGACCCGGGTGATTTCCGGCGGCACTGGCAGCGGCAAGACCACCCTGCTCAACGCCCTCGTCAAGGAGATCGACACTTCAGAGCGGCTGGTCGTGATCGAAGACGCCCCGGAGATCCGCCTGGATCACCCCAACAGCGTTGGACTTATCGCCGTCCGTGGGGACCTCGGCGAGGCGAGGGTCGATGTGGACTCCCTGCTGACGGCTTCCTTGCGCCTGCGGCCGGACAGGATCCTGCTGGGCGAGCTTCGCGGGTCCGAGGCCTTTGCCTTCCTGCGCGCCGTCAATAGTGGTCATCCGGGCTCAATCACCACCATCCATGCGGATAGCGCCGATGGTGCCCTGGATCAGATCGGTCTCCTGGCCCTGACATCGGGCCTTGAGCTTGGGTGGGATACAGTTCGCGATTACGTGACCCGGGTGGTGGACGCTGTCGTCCAGCTCGAACGGGTTGACGGCTCCCGGCGCATTACCGACATCCGCCTGCTCCGCCGGGCCTGAAGGCCCGGCGTGCAGTGCGTACGCCTCATCAACTGAGGGTCAGAAGCGGGTCGAAAGTCCGACAGAGAACGACTGTCCGACCTCATAGCTGTTCGTCTCGAAGCGCTTGCCGCCCGCAGACTGGTACTCTTCTGCGTCCGTCCCGGTCAGGTTCCGGGCTTCGAAGGAGCCGGTGAACTCCTGGCCCGAGATCTCGAAGGCCTTGCGGAGCACAAAGTCCACTCGCAAACCGGGGTCCTGGATGAGGTCGGGCAGGTCGATGCTGCTGGACCGCGCAACGACCCGGTCGCTGGTATAGGTCATCAGGACGGTAGCCTGGGTTCCCGACTCTTCGTTCTCGAACCCGAACTGAAGGTTCGCCAGGTGGTCGGACTGTCCCTGCAGCCGCTCGCCTCCGGTGAGGTAGTCGGTCGCCGGGGGCGTTGACAAGACGCCCGTGGTGCCGAGGACGATGGTATCGCCCTTCTCAACCTTCAGTTCCGACTTTGTGTAGGTATAGTTGAGGGCCACGAGCCAACGTTGATCGTCAATCCAGGTCGTCCCGGTGTCGAGGTCGAAGAACTTCTTGAACTCGAACTCCGCACCCATGATCTGGGCTGCGGGGGCGTTGAAGAAGGTCTGACGGAAGGCACCGTCCGAGCCGAGGATGGCCAAGGCTTCGACCGGCTTCTCCATATCCTTGTAGAAGACACCGATCGTGACGAACTGGCCGTTGCTGAAGTAGCGCTCGTAACGGGCATCGACGTTTACG
The DNA here is from genome assembly GCA_049314675.1 of Phenylobacterium sp. Classification (GTDB taxonomy): domain Bacteria; phylum Pseudomonadota; class Alphaproteobacteria; order Caulobacterales; family Caulobacteraceae; genus Phenylobacterium. The sequence continues at coordinate 1,603 of JBMOEP010000309.1, read as the reverse complement.
AAGGTCGTGTCCACAAGGTACGGGTTTCCGGTAAGGATCCGGTCGGTCTCGGTGTCCCGGTACCGCTGCGGTGCCAGTTCACGGAACTGGGGGCGCCCGATGGTCTGGGAAGCGCCGACCCTAAGCTGCTGGTCCTCTGCGAAGTTCCAGGTCAGCGTTGCCGCGGGCAGGAAGTAGTCTTCCGTCACAGAGCGGCTGAAGGTCGCCGGCGCCGAAGGGTTGAAGATGTCGAGGGTGCGGACAGACTGGTCCGCGGTTTCATAACGGACCCCGAGGCTACCCCGCAGAAGGGGCATGATTTCACTGTCGACCTGGATGTAGGCGCCTGCGACGGCGAGTTCGGCTTCGTAAAGGGCCGAGTCCCCGGTGAGGGCCGAGCCCGTAAGCTCCCGCAGCGTCACGATGTCGTCGTTGATATTGCGGTCCGACACCAGGTAGTCGATCCGCTCCTTCGCATAGCGCGCCGGATCCCAGTTGCGGCCCTGATCATACGTGAAGTCACGGCGCCAGGAGGTCCGGGAGTTCTTTTGCCAGGCGGCACCCATCCTGAGCTCGGCCTGCCGCACGAAGTCCACGGGCAGGTCGTAGCTGAGGTCAATATTGGCCGAGCCGATGTTCTCGTCGAGATCGGAGAAGGCCAGAAGCTGGTTTGCGCCCGACAGAAGCGCCGTGCGCGAGCCGTCGGCTCCCAGGCCGTAGCGATAGAGACGCTCATAGGGTGCCTGGCGCGTCGTACGACCGTAGGTGCCCTTCCATTCCAGGTCCCAATCGGCAAGCCTGTGCTTACCGGAGAGCTGGCTCAACTGAAGGGCGCGCTCGTACCATTCAGTCGCGTAGGCATTGACGTTGGCATTGCCCTGGGACTGGGCGCTGTTCTGGGTAATCCGCGCACGCTTGGACGTCGACCGGATCCAGAGGCCCGTGTAACGAACCTCATTGTCGTCGTTCTCCCAAGCGAGACCCGCCAGGCCGCTCCACCCGATGTCGTTCTGATTGGCCTCAAAGGTTGAATCCGTTGCCAGGGCGAGCCCGCCAACATCCGGCGCCGTCGTCTGGCGCACGCCATTACGGGTCTGCCAACTATTCCGGTAGCTCAGCACACCGATCGCCCCGATCACGCCGACGTCGGTGTCAAAGGATCGTCCCGCCGAAAGGTCGAAATTGGCGTTGAGTGGCGTCTTGGCGGTCTGGATCAGGTTGATGGGCGCATTGGTGAAGCTGCGCGCGACGGCCTTGTACTGGTCGTCGGTCAGTCCATTCGGACCCGACCCCGGGACTACGGGCCGGTTCAAGGCGAACTGGCGAACGCCGACGGGCAGCTTCCGTGTGCCGTCATCGACGCCCAGCCAGTCGGTCTCGGAGCCGTAATAGGTCAGGCCGAGCAAGCCCGTCGTCTGGGTATCGCCGCCCAGGCCGACGCTCAGCTTGACGAAGCTTTCGTCGGGAACGCCCACGGTTTGAAGGTCGATGAGGCCGCCGCCGAACTCCCCGGAGTAGTTGGCGGAATAGGTCTTCTGGATGACTGTCCCTGCAAGGATCGATGCAGGAAACAGGTCAAGGGGGATCACCCGCTGCAGGGGCTCGGGGCTCGGCAGGGGCGACC
>JBMOEP010000308.1:0-2893 GCA_049314675.1 Phenylobacterium sp. | reverse complement strand
TCTCCAGCACCGCATCGGGCTCCATCTGCAGCTTCCACTTCATGTGGACCGGGCGGGGGGAAATGAAGGTGTGGATGCGGCCGCGCTTCGCCGGGCGGATGGCCTCGGCGCAGCGCTCGATGTCGGCCTGGCCGGCCCGGGCGAGGCCGCAGATCGTACTCTCGGTGACGATCTCGGAGATGCGGCGCACGGACTCGAAGTCACCGTTGGAGGCGATGGGAAAGCCCGCCTCGATGACGTCGACGCGCATCTCCTCGAGGATCTTGGCCAGCTCCAGCTTCTCCTCCAGGGACATGGAGGCGCCGGGCGACTGCTCGCCATCGCGCATAGTGGTGTCAAAGACGAGGACCCGGTCCTTCGGGTCCTGGGCGGCGGACGCAGACGGAGCGTCGGTGGGAATCGGGTTCATGTGGGGGCTCGCGGTTCGCGGGGGCTGGGGATCAGGTCGGGTGGGAGGGCCATCCCCTGAAACGCCCGGCCGCGACGAAGCGCAGCCTGAAAAGGCGCTCAGGGGCGACTAAGCCCCCGCTGAAGGCCAAGACTGGGCGCGACCACGATCATGGGAAGGCTCATAGCGATTTGGCGACTCTGACGCAAGAGTCTTGCGCAAAATTCTCCCTGGAGGCTCCACTCGGCAAGAACCTTGCGCGGGATGGGGCGTCCCGACATCCAGCGGAAGCCGCGGGTCACCCCCCGGACGATCAGGGCCTGGAGACCCGCTGAGGTAAGCGAGAGCACGCCCACAGACGCCTTGACCCTGAACCGCCGGCACATGCCGGGGGTGTAACAGGACCTTATGGAGTTCCCGACCCGTCCCCGTTCGCATCGCTTTCCGGGCCGCGTGACCTCAGCCAGTGGCGGGCTGCCAAGCCCAGACCCATCCAGACCGCCAGGCCCGCTCCCAGGGCAATCAGGCCTTCCGGGCCGCCGCCGGTCAGGACCCGCAGGATGGAGGATCCCGCGAAGGCTGTGAGGGCGATCTTCGGGAGGATGCCCAGGGCGGTCCCGGCCGCAAAGTCCAGCACCCGGATCGGCGTCACCCCCGCCGCCATGTTGACGACAATGAAGGGGGCGGAGGGCACCAGCCGGACCACCAGGCTGGCCAGGAAGCCATTGCGACCGATCAGGGCCATGAAGCGGTCGAGGCTCTCCCCAGCGAACATCTGGAGCGTGCGGGCGCCGGCGCTACGCCCCAGGGCGAAACCGATCAGGGCGGAGACCAAGGTACCGACCCAGCTGTAGATCGCCCCGTTCACCGGGCCGAAGGCCACGACGGCGGCGGCGATCAGGACGAACTGCGGCGCGCCGAGAAAGGCCAGCAGGGCAAAGGCGGCCACTGCGGCCGGCAGGGCCCAGGGCCCGTGCGCCGCCTGGAACCAGCCTTCGAGGGCCGCCTCACTGTCGAAGCCCAGGAGCCTCGCGCCGAAGATGAAGACCAGTCCCACCCCGCCGAACAGCAGGAAGGACACGCCGAGGCTCACCCAGGCGCGGGCATCCAGGCTGCTGGCCAGCCGGAGCAGCCGGCGCAGGACGCCCGGCTGCCCGTCTGAAACCTCAGGAACTCTATTTTGCAGGGGAGCCGACCGGCACCGGGTACTTCGCGAAGGCGTTTGCGACCGCGGTGTCCAGGACCGGCCCGATATTGCTGAGGGTCTTGTCGTTGACCGTCGCGCTGACCACGCCTTCCCAGACCAGCTGCCGGCGGCGGGCGTCGGCGATGTCGATGTTCAGGGTGCCCTCGTTGTAGGGCGTCACTGTGGTCTCGTCCCGGTACATGGGCCATGCCGAGTACATGCCCGTCCGGTATCCATAATAACCGACGCCCATGGTCGGAGCCGGCGTCGAGGACACCCGGTACTTCTGGTCCAGGGCGGCGCCAAAGTTGACCACGAGGTCCGGATCACTCTCCACATAGGTCAGGCCACGGGCCTCGAGCTGGGTCCGGGCGGACGACTTGAGCTGCTGGGAGACCGCGCTCTGGTAGCCGCCCCTGTCCGTTCCCAGCGGGTTTGCGAAGCCGAAGGTCCGGTACTGCGAGAAGTTCGCCGTGGGGTCCGAGGTGACCCGGACATTGGGCGTCGAGGCGCAGCCCGCAGCGGTCAGGGCAATCCCGGCAAGGGCTGCGGCGAGGAAAAGGTTCGGTCTCATCAGATAACTCCGGATACAGGCGCGTCGGGTTGCATTTTGCTCTATCCTTCAGCCTCTGCGCAAGCCGTCGATCGCAATCGGAACGCCCTGGCGCGGAACGGCCTGGTGCCGGAGTGTGACCGCGGAGTGTCACACAGCGCCTTTGCCGAAGGCGGCGGTTCGGATTAAACACGCAAAGTCCTAATCCTCCTGTCGGGGAGCCTCCCATGTCGCTCGAATCCGTCACCCTGTCCCGGGTCAAGCCATCGGCCACCATGGCCACGGACCAGAAGGCCAGGGAGCTGAAGGCCCAGGGTCGAAACATCATCAGCCTCGGTGCCGGCGAGCCGGACTTCGACACGCCCGACAACATCAAGGAAGCCGCGATCCGCGCCATCCGTGAGGGCAAGACCAAGTACACCACGGTGGACGGTATCCCCGAGCTGAAGGAAGCCATCGCTGCCAAGTTCGCTCGCGAGAACGGCCTGTCCTACAAGCCGAGCCAGGTGAACGTCTCGCCCGGCGGCAAGCCGGTCATCTTCAACGCCATGATGGCCACCCTGAACCCGGGCGACGAGGTCGTGGTGCCGGCGCCCTACTGGGTCAGCTATCCCGACATGGTCCTCCTGGCCGGCGGGACCCCCGTCTTCGCCCCGACCACGGCGGCCAGCGGCTTCAAGCTGAAGCCCGCCGAACTCGAGGCCGTGATCACGCCGCGCACCCGCTGGCTGATCCTCAATTCGCCCTCCAACCCCTCGGGTGCCGC
>JBMOEP010000307.1:0-2899 GCA_049314675.1 Phenylobacterium sp. | reverse complement strand
CTTCCTGCCCTTCACCGTGTGGGACAACGTGCGCCTGGCCGCGCAGTCGCGCGATGCGCAGCAGCCCTGGAACCCGCTGCGCTGGTGGCAGGACACACGTGCAAACTCTATCAAAAACAGAGCTACCAACGCCCGCCTGGAAAGCGAGACCTGCAGCCGGGATCCCCAGACCCGCTGCCAGGTGATCAGCTTCTACCGCGGCGGCCAGCACAAGCTCTATCATTACCGGAAGTATTCCGACGTCCGCCTTGTTTTCGCTCCGGAACTTAGCGCCGCCTTCTTCGGGGGCGACCCGGACAACTTCAACTTCCCACGCTATGCCCTCGATGTCGGCTTCCTGCGCCTCTACGAGAACGGCAAGGCCGTCCGCACTCCACAGCACCTCACCTGGAAGGCCCGGGCACCCGTGCCGGGCGAGGCGACCTTCGTCTCCGGCAACCCGGGCTCCACCGACCGCCAACTCACGGTGGCCCAGCTTGAGACCCAGCGCGACCTGGTCATCCCGGTCAGCCTGCTGCAGCGGTCCGAAATGCGCGGCCGGCTGATCGAGTTCTCCCGGCGCGACGCCGAGAGCCGCCGGATCGCCACCGATCCCCTCTTCGGCCTCGAGAACGGCTTCAAGGTCAATTTCGGTCGCCAGTTCGCCCTCAACACGCCGTCCCTGATGGACGCCAAGCGCGCTGAGGAAGCCGACCTGCGGGCGCGGGTCGCCGCCGATCCAGCCCTGGCCGCCCGCATTGGCGATCCCTGGTCCGAGATCGCCGCCATCCAGAAGGTCTATGCTGACCAGTACCTGCGCTTCCGCCAACTCGAGGCGGCGTCGGGCGGATCCTCGGACCTTTTCAACTTTGCCCAGATCCTCGTCCGCGGCGCCCGCGAGCGCACCCTGCCCAGCGCAGAGCGTCTTCCCGAGTTCGCCGACGCCCGCCTGCCCCTGATGGAAAAGCAGCTTCTCGACGCCTCGCCCGTCGATCCTGCCCTTGAGCAGCTTGAGATGGAGTTCTGGCTGCTGAAGACCCGGGAGTACCTGACCGCTGATGACCCGGTGACCAAGCTCCTGCTGGGCCGTGACAGTCCCGAGGCCCTGTCCGAGGCCCTCGTCTCCGGCTCAAAGCTGGGGGATCCGGCCGTGCGCAAGGCCCTCTGGCAGGGCGGTCTGCCGGCCATCGAGTCCTCCACCGATCCCATGATCCGCTACGCCCTGAAGATCGACGCCGAGGCGCGGGCCGCCCGCAAGGCCTGGGAGACCCAGGTCTCCGCCCCCACCGAGGCCGCCGCCGCCCGGATCGCCACTGCCCGCTTCGCGGTCTATGGCGATAAGGTCTATCCCGATGCCACCTTCTCCCTGCGCCTGTCCTACGGGAAGGTCGCCGGCTGGACCTGGCGCGGGACCGAAGTGCCTGCGACCACGAAGATCGCCGGCCTCTACGAGCGCGCTACCGGCGCCGAGCCCTTCCGCGTGGCCGACCGCTGGCTGGCCGCCCGCGACCGGATGAAGCCCGACACCGTCTTCAACTTTGTCACCACCAACGACATCATCGGCGGCAATTCCGGCTCGCCCGTGATCAGCGCCAAGGGCGAGATCCTCGGCGCCGCCTTCGACGGGAACATCCATTCCCTCGGTGGAAATTACGGCTATGACGGAACCCTGAACCGGACGGTGGTGGTCTCCACCGCGGGCGCCACCGAGGCCCTGCGCCATGTCTACGGCGCCGACGTCCTGGTCCGGGAGCTGGGGGTCCGGTAGGGGCACGCAACGACAAGAGGGGGAAACCGATGACCGACCTGTTCGCGCCGATGAGCTTCATCCGCGGTCCTGCGATGCAGAACCGGCTGATGCTGGCGCCGCTCACCAACCTGCAGAGCCATCCCGACGGGACGCTCTCGCATGACGAGCACCGCTGGCTCACCCTACGCGCCCAGGGCGGTTTTGGCCTGACCATGACCGCCGCAGCCCACGTCCAGCGGATCGGCCAGGGCTTCCCCGGTCAGGTCGGCATCTTCTCCGACATCCACATTCCCGGCCTCGCCCGCCTGGCCGAGGACATCCGCAAGGCCGGTAGCCTGGCCGTCGTCCAGTTGCACCACGCCGGCATGCGCTCGCCTGCGGCCCTGATCGGCGAGGCTCCGGTCTGCCCCTCGGAGGACGCCGACACAGGCTCCCGCGCCCTGACCCTCGACGAGGTCCACCAACTGCGTGACGACTTCATCGCCGCCGCCGTCCGGGCCGACAAGGCCGGCTTCGACGGGGTCGAGATCCACGGCGCCCACGGCTATATCGTCTGCCAGTTCCTCAGCGCCGAGACCAATCGCCGCACGGACGCCTACGGCGGCTCGCCCGAGAACCGGGCCCGCCTGGTCCTTGAAATCCTCGACGGCGTCCGCGCCGCCTGCCGCCCGGACTTCAACCTCGGCCTGCGCCTGTCGCCCGAGCGGTTCGGACTCAGCCTGATGGAGGTCCGTGACCTCGTCGGCCGGCTCTTCTCCGAGGCCAAGATCGACTACCTCGACATGTCCCTCTGGGATTGCTTCAAGGAGCCAGTGGAGGAGGCCCATCGGGGCCGCACCCTCATGTCCTACTTCACCGACCTGCCGCGCGGGGACGTGCGCCTGGGCGTGGCGGGCAAGATCATGAGCGCCGCCGACGCCCGGGCCATGCTGGACGCCGGTGCCGACTTCGTCCTCCTCGGCCGGGCTGCCATCCTGCACCACGACTGGCCGCAGAAGGCCCGGGCCAACCCCGACTTCCGCCCTGTCAGCCTGCCCGTCACCCGCGCCCACCTCGAGGCCGAGGGCCTGGGCCGGGCCTTCGTCACCTACATGGCCACCTGGGCCGGCGTCGTCGACGGCTGACCGGCCCCAATTGCTCCCCCAAGGGGGAGCTCCGGGCGAAGCCCGG
>JBMOEP010000306.1:0-2901 GCA_049314675.1 Phenylobacterium sp. | reverse complement strand
CCTCGATGCACTTGATGCGCTTGAGGATCTCCTCCCACACCACCTTCAGCTGCATCTCCGCCAGCCTGCGTCCGTCGTCTGGAGGATCGCGCTCGAAGATCTCGCTGACCTCGCGGCTCAGTTCGGCGACCTCGTCCGCGCCCAGCAGGCCCCGGATGATGGTGTAGCCCTCGGGTTCGAGCTGCGGGCCGGGTCCACGGGCCTCGCCCGGATTGAACCTCGACTCTTCCCCCGCCGGCTCTAGGCTCTGCGTCCACAGAGGTGGAGCCCGGGGGGGATCGGCATGCAGGTATCGAGCGCGGACGGCCTTGAGGCCGGTCCAACCGGGGTCCGCTACTACGTGCTGGCGATCACCTGCCTGGCCTATGCGCTCAACATCGCCGACCGCTATGTGGTGACCACGGTCATGGAGCCCATGCGGCTGGACCTCAAGCTTTCGGACAGCGGTATCGCCTTCCTGACCGGGGTCCCGCTGGCGGTCTTCTACGTGTCCCTGGGCCTGCCCCTCTCCTGGCTGGCCGACCGCGCCAACCGGCGGAACATACTGGCGGCGGCCCTGGTGGTCTGGTCGGGGATGACCGCGCTCTGCGGCCTGTCCCAGACCTACCTGCAGTTCCTTTTGGCCCGGATCGGGGTCGGCGTCGGAGAGGCCGGCGGCACGCCGCCGTCGAATTCGATCCTGGCCGACCATTTTCCCGCCGACCGGCGGGCCATGGCCATGACGATCTTCGCCCTGGGTGCCCCCCTGGGCGCCTGGATGGGGGCCGACATGGCCGGTTTCGTGGCCAGTCAGTACGGCTGGCGGGTGGCCTTCCTGGCCCTGGGGGCACCCGGGGTCGTCCTCGGGGTCGTCGTCTTCCTGACGATCCGGGAGCCCGCGCGGGGGCGCCTCGATCCCGTCGCCGGGGCGGCGCCGAAGCGAGAGGGTTTCCTTCGCGCCATGGCCTTCCTCTGGAGCCAGAAGGCCTGCGTCCATGTCATAATGGGCGGCGGGATCTGTGCGCTCTGGGGATGGGGCCTGATCTGGTTCGCCCCCACCTTCCTGCAGCGGGCCTACCAGCTGGATGTCGGTCAGGCTGGCGGCCTCCTGGGCCCGATCCACCTGGTCACGGGCACGGTGGCGACGGTCGTCACCGCCTGGCTCCTGTCCCGACCCGCCTTTGTCGACCCGCGCCGGATCTGCTGGCTCCTGGCGGCGGGGGTCGCCCTGGCCACCATCCCGTCCTTCATCGCCTTCCAGACCCATGACCTGGGGGTCGCGCGCCTGATGTTCTGGCTGTTCATTCCGGCGCTCTATTTCTACGTCGGCCCCGCCATGGCCCTGGTCCAGAACCTCGCCCCCGCCGGCATGCGCGCGACCTTTATCTCGGTCTCGGTCCTGGTCGCCAACGTGCTGAACCTGATCGTGGCCCCTCAGGCCGTGGGCCTGCTCAGCGACCACTTCGGAGGCGCAGGCGGCCCGGATGCGGAGTCCCTGCGGCTGGCCCTGCTGATCCTGGCACCCACCGGATTCTGGGCCGCCTTCCACTTCTGGGCGGCGACCCGCACCCTCCTCGCCGACCAGGCCCGGGCGATCGGGGCGGCCTAGGGGTGCAGCTGAGCCGCCGCTGACCCCCTCAGTCGGCTCCGCCGACAGCTCCCCCTGATGGGGAGCAATTGTGCTTCTAATTCCTCCCCCCAGGGGGAGGTGGCGCGCGCAGCGCGACGGAGGGGGTCAACGGCATCGCCGCCCCATCCTCTCAGCCTTTGTCGGCGAACTCGTAGACCACGTCTTCGAAGGCATCCGCGGCGAAGGTGTAAAGGATGCGCAGGGGCACCTCCCCCTCGCTCCAGGCGGCATGCCAGGCGTTACCGGGGATGAAGACGCCGTCGCCGGGCGCCAGGGGGCGCATCTCGCCGGCCAGGTCGATCACCCCGCGCCCGGACAGGATGTAGTAGGTCTCGGCATGGGCGTGCCGGTGCAGGCCCGGCCGGGTTTCAAGGGTGGCGCGCACCTCGGCCACGCCCTGGACCAGGCCCTGGGTCGGGGTCCGCTCGCCGCTGAACAGGGTGCGCCAGGTCACCAGGCCGGGCGCCGGCTCCTCCCAGCCCTCCAGCTCGCAGTCGGCCTCGTGGACAAGGGTGGCCTGGACGGACATGGCGCGCGCCTTTTCTGGGAGGGAAGCCAAGGGGGGCCTGTCAGCCGAGGATGCGGACCGGCAGGGTCTCGTAGCCCTTGACGAAGTTGGAGGTCAGGCGGCGCGGCGGGGCCACCACCTCAATGCGCTTGAAGCGCTTGAGGATCTCCTCCCACACCACCTTCAGCTGCATCTCCGCCAGCCGGTTGCCGACGCAGCGGTGGATGCCAAAGCCGAAGGCCACGTGCTGGCGCGGGCGCACCCGGTCGATGACAAAGTGGTCCGGATCCGGGATGACCTCGTCGTCGCGGTTGCCCGAGACGTACCACATGATCACCTTGTCCCCCTTGCGGATCGTCTTGCCGCCCAGCTCGACATCCCGGGTGGCGGTGCGGCGCATGTGGGCCACGGGGCTCTGCCAGCGGATGATCTCGGGCACGGCAGAGTCCAGCAGGGACGGGTCGGCGCGCAGGCGGTCATAGGCGTCGGGATTGTCCTGGAAGGCCTGAAGGGCGCCGGTGATCGAGTGTCGGGTCGTGTCGCTGCCGGCCACGGTCAGGAGGACCACATTACCCGTCCAGGCGAACATCTGGCCGTCCTTGCGAGTGAGGGGATCGCCCGCCAGCAGGGACAACAGGTCATTCCCCGGCGCGGTCTTGCGGGCCTCCCACAAGCCCACGAAGGTCTCGAAATAGGGCCTCAGCGCCGCCTGCCGGTCTTCGTTGGTCCTGAAGACCGCCCCCTCACCCGTCGGGGCGAGGATGATGTCCGAGGCCTCGGGCAA
>JBMOEP010000305.1:0-2911 GCA_049314675.1 Phenylobacterium sp. | reverse complement strand
TGCCGGGGTTGCTGATGCCGAGCCATAGAAGCGGTCACGAATCGAGGCGTTGACCCCGGAGATGGCCTGTGACTGCGCAGCTTCCAATACAGCGAAGAGGCGCCCTAGCCTGTAGCCTGCATTACTCTCGTCTGGATCCAGCGACACGAGATGGTTCTCCTTTGATGGATGTCCGTCCTTGCGATGGTCCCGCATGATGACGGCTTTGATGAGCGCTATCCTCGGTTCACCGAGCTTGTCTTTGCCCTGGTCCGCCCTGATCCGGATCAAGGCCTGGGTCAGCAGTGACCGGGGATACCGGCCCCCGGTGATTATGGCCCGGGTCAGTTCGCCAGCTTGGTTGGGCGGTATGTTCTTGGACTCACCCTGGGCGGCAATGGCGCGAAGCAGTCGCCAAAGTGCTGGCGGCCCAGGGCCTTCCGTTGGCCCAAGTCTCAGGTCCTTCCAATGATCCTGGAAATGACCTGCGAGCTCGCCGAGGGACCCTACGTGCCAGAAACGGACCGACAGCCTTGCGGCGTTTGGACTGAGCCCCAGTACATAAACCCGCAGGCCCTCCAGCGTCCCGGCGATGTCGCGTAGTGGTCTTCCCTGCCCAAGCTCCACCATGACTTGCCTCGCCTTGGCGGTCTGAGCGGACTCGACCTCCCCCTCGTCAGCGACAGGCGAACCTCCAAAAAGCTGGGCGACCAGTGTCTCGGCCTCGTCGGCCTCATCAGCCTGGGGATCAACCCAGAACACAGCCGTGGCGTCACCGATCTGAACCCGGTTCCGGTACCTCGGTCGACCATTTGCATCCGCCCCGTCGCTCGCGGAGAGAAGATCGTTCAACGCGGTCGCGTAGGCGAAGGCAGCATTTTCGGAAGTGGGAGCATTGTCTCCCTGCTCTTTTCCAAACGAGGTGAAGGCACCTTCGTTGAAGGAGACAAGGCTAGCCCCTGATGATTGCGCACCCGGTACGCCCTTGATTGAGGGGTGCAGCCGGGCGATCGGCGCGAGCTTTCCCGTGACTAGGCATTGCCCAATGGGCGCATCACTCGATCCGGCAAGGTTCCCGACGATCTCCCTCAGGGTGGGGCGGTCGTGAAGGTAGCCAGCATCTCCCTCGAGCCTGAAGACAATGTTCTGGTCGAGAACTTCATCCCCGTAGGGGTTATCCAGTCCTTCCCAGTGTGTTGGCTTCCACCGCGCCAAGAACGCAAGGAGCGCACCGGCGCCGGGGTCATCGCACCCTTCGAGCAGGGAGTGCTGGCGCGCCTTGAAGGCTGAGTGCTCCTCAAGGGTCCGAGCGGCGACCTTGGCAGCCCTTGCAGGGCCATGCGCAGGGTCGGCAGCGGTTACGCCCAGCACATACGATGTCTTGTCCCAGAGGATACCGCTGTTGATCCCTGAGGTTCGTTTTGGTGGCTGCGGTGCGATGATCGATCGCGCACGAGCCTTTTTTCCGTCTGCGGATCTTTCGTCCTGGACGGCTACGACCCGGCCCTCCCTGTCAATGACAAGCGCGAACGAGACCTGCGCCGTTGCAAACCCTGGCACCGGCACGTCTCCCCGAGCCGCAAGGCGCTCATAGCGCGCGACGAGTGCGGCAAGTGGACCGTGTTGTGAGGGGATGTCGTTCAAGACCTTACCTCATCCCCGCTCAGCGGGGGGACCTCAATGACGCCATCTCGCATGACAGCCTTGAAGAAGAGAGGTGTCGAACCCTTCGCAAAGTCGAGGTCGAGGGCCATCCAGCCGAGGTCGCGGTCGCCGGCGAGGGAGGGGTCGGGTGAGGGTGATTGCCCTTCAACCAGCTCGAACTCCGCGGCGAACTCCCGGGTCCCTAGGCAGGGTCGATGGAAGCACTGTCCCTTGCGCGCACGCCGGTTGAAGATGTCGAGGTGCTTGCCGATCGGCTCATCCCTGTTGGAAGGATCCCTCAGGTCGATCCGGGCTTCGATGACATATGCGACATCCTTCAGGATCGTGGCCGCCCGTTGCTGCCTTTCCTCGTCGACGAACAGCGATAGCCCCTCGGCCGAACCCGCCTGCATCGCCTGCCGCACGTTCTGGGACGAGATTCTCTTGGCGACCTCATTCCGGCGGATGGTCTCGAACCTGATAGGCTTGAGGACCGTGAGCCGTTCGATCCTCCAGGTGAAAGCCGGCTTCCAGTGGATGGCCTCCAGGATGCCACGCGCAGCAGAGGGTGTGATCACATCGTAGCTGACCCTCTCGACCTTCATCTCAGGTCTCGTGAAGCAGGCCCGGTCGCCCCAAACCTTCAGCCTAATGCCCTGTGTCATGCTCAACCTGATCCCTGGTGGACGATAACGGCCCTCCAAACCGCACGATGAACCGACTAAACGACAACTTCGGTCGTAGGAGATGCGATTCTAGGCCCTCGAGTAGAGGCCTCAAGGAAACAGTAAGATGGTGGCATTGCAACGCCCCGTCAGGCGATGAGCCCCTCCGAGGTTCTTAGGGATGGATCGGTCCATGTTTGCCCGACGTCCGACCTGTAGAGATCTTCGTTCACGAGCACGACGAACTGGTCACCAAACCTTACTTCCTCGACGATCACGGCGGCGCCTGCAGCGATGAGGTCCGAACGCGCCCTACCGGATATGCCGACTGTGTAACGCTGCAGTCGCCTTGCAATCTGGCCTGGGCTCAGACCCTCCGGAAGGCGGCTGAGATCGCTGACAGCTCGCCTCGCCTGGTCATCCCATTGGACAATCAGGGGCAGGTTGTGGTCGTCGATCATCCTGAAGTCGTCTGCAATCCTCGCAAATGGGAAGTCCAACCCGGGCAAGGCGTCCTGGCAGGCCCGGATGATCCCCCTGGAGTCGAGGACATCGTCACCCTTCCGGTCAAACAGGTAGCTGAAGTAAGCCTGTACCGCCTCCAGGGAGGTCACGTCGTCAAA
>JBMOEP010000304.1:0-2929 GCA_049314675.1 Phenylobacterium sp. | reverse complement strand
AGGGCGGAGTGTGGCCCTGGCGCCACCGAAATAAAACCGTCACAGGACTGTCGCCCGACGGACATGAATCCTCGCCAAGAACGGCCTTGGCTGACCAAAGGCCAAGCTCCATCTGGCAGGATGAATGGCATGAAATTCCCGACCCCCTCGGCGGCGCTCCGTCTCGCCCTCCTCTGCAGCACGGCCCTGGCGGCTCCGCTGGCGGCGCAGGCCCAGGAGACGGCATCTGGTGCTGTGAGCGAACTGGTGGTCACTGCCTCCCGGCCCATCGCCGAATCCGAAGCGGCCGCCCTGCGCACCCAGAAGGCCTCGGACTCCCTGGTGGCCGTGGCCGCCTCGGACAGCGTCGGCCGTCTGCCCGACCAGAACATCGCCCAGGCCGCGAGCCGCCTGCCCGGCGTCGCCGTCGAGCGCGACCAGGGCCAGGCGCGGTATGTCAGCCTGCGCGGCGCGCCCAACTACTGGACCACCCTGAGCTTCGACGGGATCAATGTGGTCAGCCCGGAGGGACGCGACGCCCGGCTGGACTCGGTCCCCTCCGCCATCGCCTCGCAGATCATCGTCTCCAAGGCGGTGACGCCGGACATGCCCGGCGAGACCGTTGCGGGCAATGTCAATATCATCACCCGCTCAGCCTTCGACTATCCGGGCCTGAAGTTGGGAGGGAAGGTCGGCTACGGCATCGCTCAGCTGGGTGACCGGCCCCAGTACGAAGCCTACGGCGTCGCTTCCAACCGGTATGACCTGGGCGAGGGTGAGGTCGGCTTTGTCCTCTCCGCCTCCTACTTCCAGCGGGACATGGTCACCGACAACTTCGAGACCGACTACGAGCGCGTCTCGCAGGACCAGCGGCCCGATAACCTCACCCGTTTCTGGGCGCACGAGACCGAGAACAAGCTCTATCGCCTGACCCGCAAGAACTGGTCGGTGTCGGCCCGGGGCGACTGGCGGCAGGGTGACAACCAGGTTTCCTTCCGGTCCATCTACACCACCTTCACCGACGACGAGATGCGGGACAATTACCGCTTTGACCTCGACGACCGCCAGTCGGACCTGGTCTCCTCGACCGCGCCCTGCGCCACGACGGTGAACCCGACCCCGACCAACACCGGCTATGCCGACATCTGCATCGGCAATACACCGTTGAAGGGATCCGTCTACGGGATCGACATCCGCCAGCGCTCGACCCTCAGGGCCTTCGAGCAGTCGATCTTCACCAATACCCTCGAGGGCCAGCACGGCTTCGGTGACGGGTGGAGCCTGAACTGGCTGGGTAACTACACGGAGTCCAAGGACGACCGGTCCGTGATCGGCGAGACCACCTGGGATAGCCCCAGCACCCGTACCCTGCGACCCACCGTCGCCTACGACTTCTCCGACCCGAACCGCGCGCGCGTGGTCCTGGCGACCACCCTGCAGCTGTCCAACCCGACCCGCTACCAGGCCGGGACGCCGGTGACGAACATCGACACCTTCACCAAGCCGCTGACCTCCTTCACGATCCTGGACGCCGTCGACACCACCACGGCCTATACGGGCCGGATCTGGGTGGCGAAGGAAGCCGCCTTCCTGGGCGGAGAGGCGACCTTCCGGGTCGGCCTTCAGTTCGACCAGCGGACCAAGATCAACGACGAGACGACTCTGGCGCTCAACACGGCAGCCCAGTTCGCCGCCATCGGCATCCCCACCGACTACAACGCCTTCTCTCTGGACAAGGCCTTCCTCGGCAAGATCCCGATGGACTACACCTTCCGCTACTTCGATGCGGGCAAGATGGAAGCGGCCTCAGACGCGGCCCGCAAGAGCTATGCCTTCACTCCGGCCACCGGCAACAACTACGAAGTCCGCGAGGAGGTCCTGGCTGGCTACGCCATGGGCACGGTGAAGTGGGACTGGGGCTCCGCCATCGGCGGCGTCCGGGTCGAGAACCTGAAGAACCGCGGGACCGCAGTGGCGACGGTTGCAGGCGTCACTGGCCCGGTCACGGCCGAGTCTGACCGCACCCTGGTCTTCCCCAGCCTGCACGTGAACGTAAACCTGGACGACACCAAGAAGCTGCGAGTGTCCTACAACAGCGGTGCGGCACGGGCCGACTACGACCAGTTGCGCCCGAACGTGACGGTGAACGACGCCAACCAGTCGATCTCAGGGGGTAACCCGGCGGTCCGGCCCGAGCTGGCCCACGGCCTCGACGCCTACCTGGAGTGGTATGTCGAGCCGCAGGGCTACCTGATGGCCGGCGTCTTCTTCAAGCGTGTGGAGGATGTGCTCTACCGCCAGACGCGAACCTTCGGATCTGATGCCCTGAACAGCAACGGTGTCGACCGTTCGGGCTACATTTTCTCGGGCATTACAAACGGCGGCGACGGGAACCTGATTGGCCTGGAGCTGGCCGCACAGTTCCAGCTGGACCCCTGGGTGGACAGCCTTGGCGTCCCGGAGTGGATGGGGGGCTTCGGCGTCAGCGCCAACGCCACCTTCAACAGCAGCCAGGTGCTGAAGCCGGCGATCGGGTCGATCCCCGCGCGCAAGCTGCGACTGCCCGGGACCTCCGACGAGGTCTTCAATGTCAGCGGCTATTACGAGAAGTACGGCCTTTCCCTGCGGCTGAGCTACCAGAAGCGCTCGACCTGGCTGGACGGCTTCGCCGATGACCTCGCCGACGCCGGTGACACCTACTGGGCCGAGGACGACGAGCTGGACTTCTCCGCCCGTTACGAGGTGAACAAGAATTTCGAGCTTTACTTCGACGCCACCAACCTCCTGAACAACCCCGGCCGCCGCTATGCCGAGCCCGGCAACCTGCTGACGGCCACCGGTATCCCGACGGGCTTCACTGACATCTACACGATTGAGTGGGAACAGTTCGGCCAGCGCTTCGCGGGCGGCGTTCGGGTGACCTTCTGACCCAGGTCGCCCGGACCCTCGG
>JBMOEP010000303.1:0-2929 GCA_049314675.1 Phenylobacterium sp. | reverse complement strand
ACGCCCACCCTCACCGCCGCCGAGGACGAGCTGATGGGCATAGCCCTGGGGCTGAAGGCCGCCGGACGGGGCGTGCTGCAATTTGTCTCCGACTTCGCCGATCCCCAGGCCGAGTTCGGCCTGATGCGCCGGCTGGTGGAAGCCTCGGGCCGGCCCCTGTCCTTCAGCCTGCTGCAGGGGCCCAAGGCGCCCAACGCCTGGCGCGACCTCCTGGCCGTCCTCTCCGCCGCCACTGCCGACGGCCTGCCCATGCGGGCCCAGGTGGCGGGCCGGGGGGTGGGCGTCCTGCTGGGCTTCGAGCTGACCCTCAACCCCTTCAGCCACACCGAGGCCTGGAAGTCGGTGGCAACCCTGCCTTTCGAGCAGAGGGTGGCGCGGCTGGCCGATGCCGCCTTCCGGGCCGCCCTCCTGGATGATGCCGTGGCGCCAGGCAGCGCCGCCATCGCCTCGCGCCTGACCCGGGACTGGGGCAACATGTTCCTGATGGCTGAGACGCCGGACTATGAGCCGACGCGGCAGGACACCGTCTCCGCCCTGGCCGCGGCCCGGGGTGTCACGCCCGAAGCGGTCGCCCTGGAGCACATGATGGCCCGGGGCGGGCGGGGCATGCTCTACCTGCCCTTCCTCAACTATGCGGACGGCGGGCTGGACCCGGCCTACGACATGCTGCGCCATCCCGACTGCGTGGCAGGCCTTTCGGACGGCGGGGCCCATGTGGGCATGATCTGCGACGGCAGCTTCCCCACCACCAACCTGACCCACTGGGCCCGGGACCGGACCCGGGGGCCACACCTGCCCCTGGAGCACATGGTCCGCCTGCAGACCCGGGCCACCGCCGAGGCCGTGGGCCTGCTCGACAGGGGCCTGATCGCGCCGGGCCTGAGGGCCGACCTCAACGTCATCGACTTCGAGCGGCTGGCCGTGGATTCGCCCACGGTAGGCTACGACCTTCCCGGCGGCGGGCGGCGCCTGCTGCAGAGGGCCCGGGGCTATGTCGCCACCCTGGTGGCGGGCCAGGTCACCTACCGGGACGGAGAGCCCACCGGCACCCTGCCCGGACGGCTGGTCCGCGGTGCCCAGGACGCCCCCGTAGCCCTGGCCGCCGAATAGGGCGGGGCCCGCACTGTCTGCCCCTTCGCAGGCGCCCCTTCGCAGTCAGGGCGGGGCGGGCGATAGAGGGGGATGTCCGATGATTCGTTACAGGAGGCGCAGGAGGTCCTGCGCCGGGTCTTCGGACACGCCGGCTTCCGGGGCCTGCAGGCGCCGGTGATCGCCGAGGTGATGGCCGGACGGCCGGCCCTGGCCGTCCTGCCCACGGGCGGGGGCAAGAGCGTCTGCTACCAGATCCCTGCCCTGCTGCGGCCGGGACTGGGCCTGGTGGTCAGCCCCCTGATCGCCCTGATGGCCGACCAGGTGGCGGGCCTGATCCAGGCCGGGGTCGCCGCCGCCCGCCTGGACTCCCTCACCACCCCGGAGGACCGCGCCGCCACCTGGGCGCGGATCGAGGCCGGGACCCTGGACCTGCTCTACGTCTCGCCCGAGGGCCTGCTTCAGCCCTGGATGCTGGAGCGGCTGTCGCAGGTTCGCCTCTCGGTCATCGCCATCGACGAGGCGCACTGCGTCAGCCAGTGGGGCCATGACTTCCGGCCCGAATACCGGCAGCTGGGCCGGCTGGCCGAGGTCTTCCCCGGGGTCCCCCGCCTGGCGGTGACCGCCACCGCCGACGCCCGGACCCGGCAGGACATCCGCGAGGGCCTGCACCTGGGCGAGGCCCGGGAGTTCGTCGCCTCCTTCGACCGGCCCGAGTTGGCCCTCTCCGCCGAGCGCAAGACCGGGACGGGGCGCAAGCGGGTGCTCGAGCTGGCCTCGGCCCGGCGCGACCGGCCGGGGGTGATCTACGCTGGCTCCCGGGACGGGACGGAGGCCCTGGCCGCCGAGCTGTGCGCCGCCGGCCTGCCGGCCATGGCCTACCATGCCGGCCTCGACCGCGACCTGCGCGAACGGCGGCTCACCGAGTTCCTGGCTTCCGATGCCGCCGTCATGGTGGCCACCATCGCCTTCGGCATGGGGGTGGACAAGCCAGACGTCCGCTATGTCATCCATGCTGACCCGCCCGCCTCCATCGAGGCCTACTGGCAGGAAGTGGGCCGGGCCGGGCGGGATGGCGAACCCGCCGAGGGCATCACCCTCTACGGCGCTGCGGACATGGCCTGGGCCCTGCGGCGGCTCGACGGCCAGGCCCTCTCCGACGAGGTCCGGGCAGTTCAGGTCCGCAAGGTGCGCCAGCTCTACGCCCTGCTGGACGGGGGCACCTGCCGCACGGCGGCGGTGCGGCGCTATTTCGGCGAGCAGGCGGTCGCTGACTGCGGACGCTGCGACAACTGCCTGAGTCCTCCGAAGGGTACGGACCTGACCCTGCAGGCCCAGAAGGTCCTGTCGGCGGCCCACCGGCTGAACGGTCGGTATGGCCGGGGCCGGCTGGTGGAGCACCTCCTGGGCAAGACCCGGGAGCCCTCGGCCTTCGAGGCGGGCCTGAGCACCTTCGGGGTCGGCGCCGAGCTGTCGGCGGGGGACTGGCGCGGCCTGATCGACCAGCTGATCTTCGACGGCCTCCTGCGGGAGGATCCGAACGAGGGCCGGCCCCTCATCGGCCTAGGCGATGCGGATGCGGTGCGCGCGGTCTATCGCGGGGAGCGACGGGTGGAGGGACGCCTTGTCCAGCGGCACCCGGCCTCGGGGGCAGACGCTGCCGCGACGCCTGGGCGACGGCGCCGGGACGGGCCCGGGGCGGAGTTCGAGGGCGATCCCCAGATCTTCGCCGCCCTGCGCGCCTGGCGTCGGGCCGAAGCTGTGCGCCAGAAGGCACCCCCCTACGTCATCTTCAGCGACCGCACCCTGGCGGAAATCGCCACCGCCCGCCCGGCCGACG
>JBMOEP010000302.1:0-2937 GCA_049314675.1 Phenylobacterium sp. | reverse complement strand
GGGTATTGTTCAGGGCGTGGCCGATGTGCAGCGAGCCCGTCACATTGGGCGGCGGTATGACCACGGAGAAGGGCTCGGCCGACGGATCCTCTGTCGGCGAGAAGGCACCTGAGGCCTCCCATCGGGCATAGAGCCGGGGCTCGGCGATCTTGGGGTCGAAAGTCTTGTCAAGCATGGCGGTTTCCGGAGCGGACCCGTAACGGAAGGGCCGTCCGCGTCAAGTGAAGTCGATGATCGCAGCCTACCGCATCCTGCCGCCGCGGGAGATGCGTTCGATCTCGGCCTGGACCTGGACCTCGACGATGTCGGGCAGGTGATCGTCGAGCCACTGCTTGAGCAGGGGCCGGAGGAGTTCGCGGACCACGTCCTCGAGGGTCCTCAGGTCGTGCGGCATCAGGAGCGAGGCCGACAGGTGCCCAAAGGCGGCGGCCGCAGCCGCTGCGGTCGGATCCGAAACGAGGCGCGGTTCCGGCCTGCGGGGCTCTAGGTCATCGCGGCGGTCGATGCGGTCCGTGAGAACAAGGACATCCTCGGGCTCTTCGTCCGGCACGAGGTCGTCATCGGGTACGAGATCTTCAACCGGAAGGCGCGCCTCGACGTGAGGTCTCTCGGGCTCTTCCTCGAGTTCAGGTTCGGGGGCGTCGGACGGCGCAAACGCCTCAGACTCCTGGGCCTCATCCGCGGAGTCGCCATCATCTTCGGAGATGATGCGGCGGATGGAGGCCAGGATTTCCTCCATTGTCGGTTCTGATTTCGAGTCGTCAGACATCCGCCACCGCGATTCGGACCAAGGACAGCCCCATGCGCGAGGCTAGGCGCAGACGCCTTAACAGGCAATTCCCGTCTGTCACCCAGGATCGCCCTCTAACAAATAACCGATTCCCGGTCCTCGCGCCGCCGCAGGGTTGGGGATGGCGCGATATCCCCCTAGGTGGAGGGTGCAGTCTTCAAACTTGCCGGCGCGGCCGGAACCGGCCGGTCGGGGATCACCACCGGCTTTGGCGTCAGGATCCCGTCCACGCCCGAGATGGGCACTTCCCAGGGCACCCAACCCCAGGTCACCCGCAGGCTATTGAAGTTGGCCGCCGGATCGTACCTGGAGACTTCCGGTACAAGGTATCCGGCCTGCAGACGCCCAACCTGGCTGAGCACGCCTGCCGCCGCGACATATTCGTCGCGACGCGCGCTGATCTGGGACAGTTCGGCCGCGCGCAGTTCCTGCTCGGCGTTGAGCACGTCGATCGTGGTGCGCAGCCCCACCCTCTGCTCCTGGAGGACGCCCTCCGCAGCGATCCGAGCGGCGCGGACCTGCTGCTCCGTAGCCTCGATATTGCTCTGGGCGGCCTGCAGGGCACTCCAGGACTGGGTGATGGTCTGTCGGACGGACCGACGGGCAGCCTCGACTCCCAGCCGATCCGCATTGTTCCGCTCGACTGCGGCGCGGACCCGCGACAGGGTCTGCCCACCCGTGAAGAGGGGCACGGTCACGACCGCAGATCCCGACAGGGCGCGGGAATAGGCGTCTGTATGCAGCGGGCTGGCCAGGCCGTTGTAGCCAAGCTGGCCCTGCAGGGCGACGGAGGGCATCTGCTCGGCCCGGGCGCCGGCGATCCGAGCCCGGCTCGCCTGCTCGGCATACTCGGCGCCGCGAATGATCGGGCTTCCGTTCTCGGCCAGGTCCCAAGCCTGTTCGATGGAGCCGGGCAGAAGGCTTCCGATCAGGGGCTCCGGTGCGAGGTCGCCGGGTGCCTGACCGACCACCGCCTCGTAGTTGGCGCGGGAGGTGGCGAGGGTCGCCTGCGCGGAGTTGAGCAGGGCGATGGCCCCCGCAAATCGGGCCTCGGACTGGGCGACGTCGGTCCGGGTGATCTCACCCACCTCAAACCGCGCACGGGACTCGTCGAGCTGGCGCTGGAGGACAGCGACATTCGTCTGGCGAATGCGGAGGGCTTCCTGGTCGCGGCGGACATCCACGTAGAACTGGATGACCTGGCCCAGGATCTGGGCCTCGGTGCGCCGGAGGGACTCGCGCCCGGAAAGGATGTCGGCTTCCGAGGCCGACACGGCCGAGGCCACACGCCCACCCGTGTAGATCGGCTGGTTCAGGGACAGGACGGCGGAACCTGAGTTGCTCTCGATATCCTCGAGGGGATCGGTTCTGGGAATGGTCGACTCGGCCCAGGTCGCGCGGCCCGATACGGAAAGGGTGGGGCGGTAGCCGGAACGGGCCTGATACCAGTTCTCGTCCAGGGCCCGCAGCTGGGCGCGCTGGGCCTGTAGATTCGGGTTGGAGTCGTAGGCCATGGCGATCGCCTCAGCCATGGTTTCCGCGGAGGCCGCGGAGGCTGAAAGGGCGAGTCCCGCCAGAGAGACCGCAGCCAGCCAGCGGCTGCGACGTCGCATGATCATCTCGAATCCCCAAAAACCGGACGCCCGGAGCACCCGCCTATATGACTGTCGTTGCCTACGGAGGCCAGTGGATCTGACCTTAAGCTTTGTTCACCCGTATCTTACGATCCGGTTTCCGACGAAGACGCCGAACTCAGAATGCAAAGCCCGCCTGAGGCTCGAACCCGGGCAGATAAGGCGGTGCGGAGTCAAATCCGGTGCGCCGGCCGATCGCTTCGGGTGTCCGAACATGGACGATTGCGCGGCCCGCAGGGCCGTTCCGCTCGATCAAGACCGCCCGGCCGCCCGGCGCAAGCAAGGCCAGCCAGGCCTCTGGTGCCCGGACCACGGCACCCTCGCAGACTAGGATATCGAAGGGACCCACCGGAAGCGCGCCGACGGGATCGCCGTCATGACGGACTACCGTGACGTCGCAGGCCTCCAGCAGGGCAGCGGCATAGGGTGCGGCTATGGCAAGGGCCGACTCGCCGGCGGTCGGCGCCGCGAGTTGTACGAGCTTTGCGACATCCCGGGGCCGGAGCAGACGCC
>JBMOEP010000301.1:0-2943 GCA_049314675.1 Phenylobacterium sp. | reverse complement strand
CGGCCGCCAAGCTGTTCCACACCGAGCTGCAGTGGGAGGTCTGCGACGCCGCCCTGCAGCTTCACGGGGGCGCCGGCTACATGAACGAGTATCCCATCGCCCGGCTGTGGCGCGACGCCCGGGTACAGCGCATCTACGGCGGCACCTCCGAGATCATGAAGGAGGTCGTGGCCCGCTCGCTCTGACCTGCCCCCGGGGGAGGACCCTGAGCGCCAATTGCTCCCCATCAGGGGGAGCTCCCGGCGGAGCCGGGTGAGGGGGTCAAACCCGTTCGCCGTTGACCCCCTCCGGCCCGCTGCGCGGTCCACCTCCCCCTTGGGAGCGGAATTAGAGCTTTCAATTGCTCCCCCAAGGGGGAGCTCCGCGCGAAGCGCGGTGAGGGGGTCAACGGCGCTTGAACAGGCCCCTACGTCCTGGTGCGCGCGCCCTCCCGGGAGGGAATACCCTAGGGCTTTTTGACCGTCTGGCCGCCCTTCATGACGAAGACGGGCTTTTCCAGGACCCGGACATCGCTGAGGGGATCGCCGCGGACACCCACGAGGTCGCCCCAGGCGCCGGCCCTGATCTGGCCGACCTGGCCGGCCTGACCCAGGGCCTCGGCGGCATTGAGGGTAGCCGACTGCAGGGCCTGGAGGGGACTGGCGCCCCACTGGACCATGACCGCGAACTGCCGGGCGTTGTCGCCGTGCGGATAGACCCCGGCGTCGGTGGCGTAGACCATCTTCACGCCCGCCTTCAGGGCCTTCTGGAAGTTCTGGCGCTGGATGAGGCCGATGTCCCGGTCCTTCTGGAGGTTCTCCTCCAGCACTCCATTCTTCGCGCCCTCGGCCTGGGTGTAGTCGGTGTTGTAGATGTCCATGCCGAACCAGGCGCCCTTGCGGACCGCCAGGCGGATGCCCTCTTCGTCGACCAGGCTGACGTGCTCGATGGTGTCGACCCCGGCCTCGAGGGCCTGGCGGATGCCGGAGGCACCGTGGGCGTGGGCCGCCACCTTCATCCCGGCGGCATGGGCCTCGTCCACCACGGCGCGCATCTCTTCCAGGGTCATCTGCTGGGCGCCGGGGGAAGAGCCGCGGGAGAAGACGCCGCCCGTGGCGCAGATCTTGATCACCTCGGCGCCGTACTTGCGCATCTTCCGAACCATCCGCCGGGCCTCGTCGGGGCTGTCGACGACGGCGGGGCTCTGCTCGTTCATGGACGGGGGAAAGAAGGTGGAATCGCAGTGGCCGCCCGTGGCGCCCAGGGCGTAGGCCGCTGGCACGATGCGCGGACCTGGCACGAAGCCGGCCTCGATGGCCTGTTTGAGGCCTACGTCGGCATACCCCTCGGAGCCGACGTTCCGGATTGTGGTGAAGCCGGCCTCAAGGGTGGACTTTGCGTGGGCGACGCCGATCACGGACCAGAAGGAGTCCGTGAAGAGCAGGCTGTTGTAGCCGCCGTAGAGGGGCGAGGAAGTTATGTGCACGTGCATGTCGATCAGGCCTGGCACGAGGGTGACGCCCGGCAGGTCGACCCGCTCGGCGCCTTCGGGAAGGACGTCGCCCTGGCGGCCTACCCGGGTGATCCGGCCGTCGGTAATGACCACCAGGGGGCGTTCGACGCGGGCGCCAGTGGCCACGTCGATCAGCCGGTCGGCGGTGACCGCGACAGTGGCGGCCTTGGCGGGAAGGGCGGGAAGGGCGGCGAGGCCGACGAGGGCGGCTGCGGCGGCGAGGCGGGCGGTCAGGCGCATGGGCGGCTCCGGCGAAAGGGGGGCGAACTTCCTACCACGGCGGGGTCCGGCACCAACCCCGTGACGCGGCCAGCGGGTGACAGAGGGGCGCGGGTCCGGTATCGCACCCCCACGTGTGCAGGAGGCCCGGGACTTGAGCGAGACGTCATCGACGAACTCTGCGGCCGAGGAGCAGGGCTGGGCGACCGCCAGGACCCTGGCCGAGGCCCTGCCCTTCATCCAGCAGTATGACCGCGAGACCGTGGTCATCAAGTATGGCGGCCACGCCATGGGCCAGGAGGAATCGGCGCGCCTGTTCGCAGCCGACGCCGTCCTGCTGAAGCTCCTGGGCCTGCATCCCGTGGTGGTGCATGGCGGCGGTCCGCAGATCTCGCGCATGCTGGACAAGGCTGGCGTGAAGTCGACCTTTGTCGACGGCCTGCGCGTGACCGACGAGGCCACCATGGAGGTGGCCGAGATGGTCCTGTCCGGGGCGATCAACAAGGAGATTGCCAACTGGATCAACCTGGCCGGCGCCGAGGCCGACGTCCGCGGGGTGGGCCTGTCGGGCAAGGATGCCCGGCTGATCACCGTCGAGAAGGCGACCCGGACCCGCAAGGATCCCGAGAGCCAGATCGAGCAGGCGGTGGACCTGGGCTTTGTCGGCGAGCCCACCCGGATCGACCCCCAGCTGATCCAGGGCCTGATCTCGGCCGACCACGACTACATCCCGGTGATCGCCCCGATCGGCGTGTCCGAGGACGGACAGACCTACAACATCAACGCCGACACGGTGGCCGGCGCTTTGGCCAGTGCCCTGAAGGCCAAGCGGATGCTACTGCTGACCGACGTGGCGGGCGTCCTGGGCGCCGACGGCGAACTCATCCGCCAGATGTCGGTGGGCGAGGCCCGGGCGGCCATCACCTCGGGCGTGGCCTCTGGCGGCATGATCCCCAAGCTCGAGACCGCCATCGCCACGGTCGAGGCCGGGGTCGAGGCGGTGGTCATCCTGGATGGCCGGCGCGCCCACGCCATGCTGGTCGAGTTGTTCACTGAACACGGGTCGGGAACCCTGATCACCCGATGATCCCGGACCTCAGCCACATCGACACCTGGCTGTTTGACCTGGACAACACCCTCTACCCGGAGGAGTCCGGCTTCATGCGGCAGGTGGAAAGCCGCATGACCGCCTTCGTCATGAAGGTGACCGGGCTGGAGCGGGACGCCGCCTT
>JBMOEP010000300.1:0-2951 GCA_049314675.1 Phenylobacterium sp. | reverse complement strand
GAGGTCCAGATCTTCTGGCCGTTGATCAGCCAGTGGTCGCCCTTGTCCTCGCAGCGGGTCTGCAGGGAGGCCAGGTCCGAGCCGGAACCCGGCTCGGAATAGCCCTGGCACCAGCGGACGGAGCCGTTGACGATGCCCGGCATGTGCTGGCGCTTGAGCGCCTCGGTCCCGTACTCGAGCAGGGTTGGGCCAAACATCATCACGCCCATGCCGCCGATGGGATTACGGGCACCGATCTTCGCCATCTCCTCGGCCAGCACACGGGCCTGGGGCCGGGAGAGGCCGCCCCCGCCATAGGTCGCCGACCAGGTCGGGACGCCCCAACCCTTCGCGCCCACGCGCTCCCGCCAGAGGCGGGCGTCGTCGCTCTCACGGCCACCGCCCATGGCCGCCATCTGGGCCGCTGAATCCTGCGCCAGGGCCCTGGGGAAGTTGTCCTCCAGCCAGGTCCGCGCCTCAACCCGGAACCCCTCCAGGTCCTCGCCGCCAAAATCCGCCATCTGTCTCGTCTCCCTGGAATTGCCCGAAGGGGTCCCGCCGAATCCTTCCCTACTGGGGGTCGGGAAGGCCCAGCACTCGCTTTGAAATCACGTTGAGGTTGACCTCGGAACTGCCGCCCTCGATGGAATTGGCCTTGGCCCGAAGCCAGCCGCGCACAGCCCCGATCTCCAGGGCGGCGTAGTCGTCTCCGGTCCAGCCCAGGCCCTGGCTGCCCATCATCTCGACGATCAGTTCCGACCGCTCCTGGGCGAAGCTGGCGACCGCGTACTTGATGATGGAGGTCGCCGCCGAAGGGCCGTTGGAAGCCTTCGACTCCGCTGCGATCCGGTTCATCGTCTTGTAGAAGCAGTCGAAGTCCATCTTGTTACGGGTGATCCGACCGCGAAGGTCGGGGTCTGAAAGGGCGCCGGTCTCATCGGTTCCCATGTAGTTCCGGGCCATGACTCCGAGGTCGCTGGAGGAGCTGCCGGCACCTTCGCCCGGCCCGAAGCCGCCCGAAATATTCTGGCGCTCGTACTGCAGCAGGCGCTTGGCGATCTGCCAGCCGCCGTTGACCGGCCCCACGAGGTTATCCTTGGGGATTTTCACGTCGGTGAAGAAGGTCTCGCAGAAAGGACTCTCGCCGGAAATGAGCTGGATCGGGCGGGTCTCGACGCCGGGTGAGGTCATGTCGATGAGGACGAAGGAAATCCCCTCATGCTTGCGCGTCGGATCCGTGCGGACCAGACAGAAGCACCAGTCTGCCTTGTTGGCGTAGCTGGTCCAGACCTTCTGGCCATTGATCAGCCAGTGGTCGCCCTTGTCCTCGCAGCGGGTCTGCAGGCCGGCCAGGTCCGAACCCGCGCCGGGCTCCGAATACCCCTGGCACCAACGGGCCTCGCCCCGGACGATGCGGGGCAGGTGCTCGAGCTTCTGGGCCTCGTTGGCGTACTCCAGCAGGACCGGTCCGAGCATCCAGAGCCCGAATGAGGACAGGGGCGGGCGGTACCGGCCGCGAGCCAGTTCCTGTTCCAGGATCCGTCCCTGATCCGGCGAAAGGCCGCCGCCACCGTAGGCTTCAGGCCATGTCGGCGCCGTCCAGCCCTTCTCGGCCACGCGACGCATCCAGACGATCTGCGGATCCTCCGACCCCAGGAAGGCCCTGCCGCCCCAGATGGCTTCGGGATCAGAGCGGACATCGGCACCCCGCAGCTCGGCAGGGTAGTTGGCCTCCAGCCATCCACGGACATCAGACCTGAAGGCTTCAGGGTTCTCGCCGCCGAAATCAGCCATGGGTCTCCTCCGTCAGCGCTCGAACGCTCGACACATTAACGTGAGGCCCGGGAGGAGCAAGACATTCGGCGGAGGGTTTGACCTGATCGGCTCTGGAACCCATCTCTTAACTTTGTGAGGCTAGACCCGGGGCTGTCTTGATGTTTTTCAGGTTCAGCATGGCGCTCAGACGCGAACTCAGACCCGCCCTCCTGTCCGCGGCACCCCTGGCGGGGGCGGTCCTGGTCATGTTCGCCGGGGCCATGCTGATCGCCTCCGGTGCGACACCGTCCTCTCCTGAGCGCTTCATGCGCCTGTCGATGGCCCTGCCGGCATTGGTGATCGAGACCAGCCACTTCGCGTCGAGCGTGCTGGGCCTTGTGCTTGTCATGTTGGCCTTTGGGCTGCGGTCGCGACTGGACGCCGCTTGGGCGGCGAGCGTGGCCGTGCTGTTCCTGACGGCCTTGCTGGCCCTCACCAAGGGCCTGATCTGGGAAGAGGGGCTGATCCTCGCGGCCATCGGCGCCTTTCTTGCGCCCCTGCGCGCCGCTTTCCCGCGGAAGGCGGCCCTCTCCCAGATGGAGGTCTCGCCGGGCTGGCTGCTGTCGGCCGGTGCCGCCGTGGTCGGGGCGGGATTCCTCGGGCTCTGGTTCTTCCAGCACGTCGACTACGAAGACCAGCCGTTCTGGCAGACCATGATGGACCGCGACGTCGCCCGCTCCATCCGGGCCTGGGCGGGCGCCGCCCTGGCCTTCATGGGTTTTGGGATCTGGCGACTGATCGCCACGGCCGCGACGCCCCGGGTGATCGGAGAGGATGACCCAGACTTCGCACGTGTGCGCGCCATCCTCGCGGAATCTGAGGCTGCAGAGCCGACTTCCAACCTGGCGCTGCTCGGGGACAAGCGGTTCCTGTTCTCCGAGTCCGGGCGAAGCTTCCTGATGTTTGGGGTCCGGGGGCGGTCTTGGGTCGCCATGGGCGGACCTGTCGGCCGCCGGGATGAGCGGCTTGAGTTACTCTGGCGGTTCCGGGAGATGGCCGACGCCCACGCCGCGCGTCCTGGCCTTTACGGTATCGGTCCCGAGGACCTGCCGGACGTGGTCGAACTTGGCTTCTCGATCCAGAAGATCGGGGAATGCGCCCGTCTCCCGCTCCGGGACTTTGCCTTCGACGGCCAGACACGGGCCAAGATACGCAGG
>JBMOEP010000299.1:0-2969 GCA_049314675.1 Phenylobacterium sp. | reverse complement strand
TCTGCGCAGAAATCCTTGGCCACGAAGCCGAGATGCACAAGTACGCGGTCCAGATCACCGTGGCCGACGTCCGCGACGGCGCCTGCTCGTCCTCGACGCTCAAGGAGGCCTGCTCCTGGGGCAAGGTGGACGTGACCTGGGAACAGATGGTCTTTGCCGAGGCCACCACGGTCATTCCCCTGATCGCCTCCGATGCCTGGCATCGCGGGTCCTGGAAGACCCGTCGCAAGCGGCGCTGGGCAGACCTCTTCGCCAAGGCGGGCTAGGCCGGAACCGGGCGCGGGGGTCGCTTCAGATCCCCGCGTACCACTCGTAGCCGCGATCCTCCCAGAAGCCGCCCCGGCCACCGGAGATGTGGCTGAAGTCCGCCACGACCTCGATGCGCCGCACATACTTGGCGTGCTTGTAGCCCAGCTGCCGCTCGACCCTCAGCCGGATCGGCGCCCCATGGGCGATCCCCAGGGGCGCGCCGTTCATCGCGTAGGCCAGCAGGGTCTGGGGATGCAGGGCGTCCACCAGGTCGATGCTCTCGTAATAACGTCCTTGCTCGCCCGCCTCCGGGTCCAGGGTATCGAAGCAGTGGAAGACCAGGTAGCGGGCCTCGGGCTTCAGCCCCGCCTGTGCCAGCAGGGGCGCAAGGCGCGCGCCTGACCAACGGGCGATGGCAGACCAGCCCTCCACGCAGTCATGCCGGGTCACCTGGCTGCGGGCTGGAAGCGCCCGGAGGGCGGCGAGGTCGAGGGACAGGGGCCTGTCGACCAGGCCGTCCACCACGAGCCGGTAGGCCGCAAAGCCGCCTTTGGCCAGGGCCCGGTAGTCCAGGTCAGAGGGATTCGTCGAGCCGTTGGCCGGGAAGTTGGCGGAGATGGCGGCCTCGGGATACTCCCGGGCCAGGGTCCTGCGGTCGAACAACACCCGGTGCAGGCCGAGGTTCAGGCGCTCGGCGCTCCTCAGGCCTGCGCGGACCCCGGGGTCGCCCGCGATCCGATCGCAGGCCGAGACAAAGGCGGCCGCCGCGGCCGCCGAGAGACCTTTCAGCCAGGAACGCCGCGAGGCCGTCATGACCGGTCCTTCCCACGGCCGAAGGCCATCAGGCGCAGGCGGCGGAGGGGCTGGTGCAGCACGAGCATGACCATGTGGACGAGGAAGAAGAGGGCGAGGGCCAGGGTGCCCAGGAAATGGGCCGAGCGGGCCGACTGCCACCCTCCGAAGAGGTCTCCGGTCCAGGGTGCCGCAGCGTGGACGGCAGGCGACATGGCGAGGCCCGAGACGATCATGAGGGGTAGGGCGACGGCAACGACGGCAAGGTAGGCCAGGCGCTGCAGGAGGTTGTAGCCCTGCTCCGCCGGCGGAAACCTGAGGGTCAGATGCCCGACCAGGTCCGCCAGGACTGCCCTGGGCCGAAGCATTTCCCGCGTCGGGGTCAAGACCGAGACGAGGCGGCCAGACACCAGGCCCACCACAAGGTAGAGGCCCAGGCCCAGGCCCAGCATCCAGGCCGCGGCCAGGTGCCAGTTTCGCCCCGTGGCGAGGGACTGGTAGCCAGGCAGGGTCGCCCAGGCTGGAAAGGCCCGCTTCTCGCGCTCACCCACAGGCCCCGACCATCCCAGCACTCCCGTGGTCTCTATCTCGCGTCCACCCAGCCTGAGGTAGCCCGTCAGGGAGTCGCCCCGCTCCCGGGACCCGATCTGCAGCCAGGCCCGCTCCCGGGCCGAGGTCTCGCCGGTATAGAGGGTCGGATGGGCGTTGAAGATCTGCAGGCCACTGGGCAGCAGCAGCAGGACCGCGGCGGCGATCAGGGCGTGGGCGAGGCGCACGACCGCACCAGGGACCAGGGCCTGGTGGCGGCGGGTTTGGGAACTGGCCGCCTGAGGCTTCAGGGCCTAACCTCTGCAGATTCGGGTGGTCACGGGGAAGGGAGCCGGTCTTGGGCGAGTCTGTGGAGGTGTGGAGCGGCGGCGTCAACACCTGGGAATGCGACGAGATGGGTCACCTGAACGTCCGGTTCTGGGTGGCCAAGGCCATGGAGGCCCTCGCCGGCCTGTCGCGCCTGATGGGCATGCCCGACGCCTTTGCGAGCGGCGGCGGCGCCACCCTGGCCGTCCGCGACCTGCATATGCGGTTCCTGCGCGAGGCTCGGGCGGGCGCCTGCCTCTGGGCCTCGGGCGGCGTGATCGCCTTGGGCGAGTCCGATGCCGACCTTCTGGTGGTCCTGCGGCATGCCGATGGAGAGCCCGCCGCCACCTTCCGGATCAAGGTGGACCATGCCACGGCGGGAGACCTCCTGCCCTTTCCCTGGCCAGACCGCATTCGCAGGGCCTGCGAGGGCATGGCCTGCGAGGTTCCTGCCTTTGCCGCGCCCCGCAGCATCGACCTGGCGCCCGTGGTCAAGACCCGCGCGGGCCTCGCCTTCGCCGAACAGACCGGCATGACCCGGATCGGCCTGGGCGTCGTGCGGGCCGATGAACTCGACGTCTTCGGGCGGATGCGGCCGGAGATGTTCATCGGCCGGATCTCCGACGGGGTTGCCCGCCTGTTCGGCCCGACCCGGCCTGGACCTGACACCGCCGCCGGGGACCCGCCCCTGCGCATCGGTGGTGCCGTACTGGAATACCGCGTGGTCCATCACGGCTGGCCATCGGCTGGCGACCATGTCGAGGTCCGCTCCGGCTTTGCCGACTGCACGTCCCGCACCCGCCGGGTCTTCCACTGGATGGTAGATCCTGTCACCGGGCGGCCCTGGGCCAGCGCCGAGGCGGTCGTGATCAGCTTCGACCTCGACGCGCGCAAGGTGGTCGATATCTCGGAAGCGGCCCAGGCGGAGTTCCGCAGCCGGGCCATCGCCGGGATCGGGCTCTAAGGACCCCCGCGGATCCCGTGACCCCCTCACCCGGCTTCGCCGGGAGCTCCCCCTTGGGGGAGCAATTGGCTCCCTAATTCCTCCCCCCAGGGGGAGGTGGACCGGGGCC
>JBMOEP010000298.1:0-2973 GCA_049314675.1 Phenylobacterium sp. | reverse complement strand
GGCGGTGGGTCGCGAGCCCCGGATGATCGAGATCACCTGGGGTGCGGCCGGTCACCCCCATGTCGTTCTCGTCGGCAAGGGCGTCGTCTTCGACACCGGTGGCCTGGACCTCAAGCCGTCCGTAGGCATGCGCCTGATGAAGAAGGACATGGGCGGTGCGGCCCACGTCCTGGCCCTGGGCGCCATGATCCTGCAGGCAGACCTACCCATCCGCCTGTCCATCCTCGTTCCGGCGGTTGAGAACGCCGTGAGCGGCGGCGCCATGCGTCCCGGCGATGTCCTGGCGACCCGCAAGGGGCTGACCGTCGAGGTGGGCAATACCGACGCCGAGGGCCGGCTGATCCTCGCCGACGCCCTGACCCGCGCCGGGGAACTCTCACCCGACCTCACCCTGGACCTGGCCACCCTGACCGGTGCCGCCCGGGTCGCCCTGGGCCCGCAGCTGCCACCCTTCTTTACCGACGACGAGGACCTCGCGGTGGCCATCGAGGCCGGCGCCCGCCGGGCCTTCGATCCGGTCTGGCGGCTCCCACTGTGGAAGGGCTACGCCGCGTCGCTCGAGTCCGACATCGCCGACCTGAAGAACGATCCCGACGCCTGGGCCCAGGCGGGTGCCATGACGGCAGCCCTCTTCCTGCAGAAGTTCGCCCCTCCCGGCCCCTGGGCGCACTTCGACATCTATGCCTGGAACCCCAGGGGCCAGCCCGGCTCACCCGCCGGCGGGGAGGTCCACGCCATCCGCGGCCTCTTCGCCATGCTGCAGGATCGCTACGGGTGAGGACCGACCCCCGCCTGACCCCGGCGAGGGGCGACCTGGCCGCCGCCAGCCTCGAGGGCCTGGTGCCCGCTGGCCGCTATGTGCGCCCGAAGCGGATGCAGGTCGCAGTCCCGGCGACCGCCGTCCGTAGCGGCCCCCAGGCCGGGGCCGAGCAGTGGGACCAGCTGCTCCTGGGAGAGCGGTTTGATGTCCTGGAGACCCGCGACGCCTTCGCCTGGGGACAGGCGGTCCGGGACGGCTACATCGGCCATGTCGCCCTCGACGCCCTGCTGCCGGAGGGACCTGCGCCCACACACCGGGTCCGGGCCCGGCTGACCTATGGATTCCGGAGCCCCAGCATCAAGTCGGAGCCTGTCGGGCCCATTTCCTTGAACAGCCTGGTCGCCGTTTCCGGCCGGGAGGGAAAGCTGGCCCTCTGCGACGCTGGCTTCTGGCTGCCAGAGGCCCACCTGGCGCCAATCGGTGTCTTCGAGGCCGATCCAGCGACCGTAGCCGAGTCGCACCTGGGCGCGGCCTACCTGTGGGGTGGGCGTGAGGGCTGCGGCCTGGACTGTTCGGGACTGGTCCAGCAGGCCCTCCTGGCCTGCGGGCGGGCCTGTCCGCGGGATTCCGACCTGCAGCAGGGTCTGGGCGTCGAGGCTTCCCCGGACGCGCTACGCCGAGGGGACCTGGTCTTCTGGAAGGGCCACGTGGCCATGATGGTGGACGCCGCCCGGATGGTGCACGCCAACGCCCATCACATGGCTGTGGCTATCGAGCCCCTCGCGGAGGCGATCCAGCGGATCTCGGGATCCGGCGGCGGTGAACCCACGGCCTTCAGGCGCCCCCTCGACCGGCAGCGCCCGGAAGCGTCCTGAAGGGCCTCAGGCGGCGGGCTTGGCCGCAGGCACTTCGGCGGGCCCTGCTGGCGCAGCGCCGGCGGCGGGGGCTGCCTCCGTCGGAGCGGCTCCGGCAGGAGCTGCGGCGGGCACCGCAGCGGCCGGGTTCGGCGCGGGCACGGGCAGGGTCCCGCCCTGGGCGCGCAGATAAGCGATCATGTTGATCCGGTCCTCGGACTTCTTCAGGCCGACGAAGGACATCTTGGTACCCGAAATGTACTTCTGGGGCGCCTTGAGGAACTCGTACAGGTGCGTGTCATCCCAGACGCCCTGCTTGGTGCCGAACTCGGTCATGGCCGCCGAATAGGCGAAGCCAGCATGGGAACCAGGCTTGTGGCCGACAATACCCCAGAGGTTGGGGCCGGTGCCATTGGCGCCGCCATTGGCGACGTTGTGGCAGGACTGACACTTGGCGAAGACCGCCTCGCCGGCCTTGATGTCGGCGACGGGAATGACAGTTCCGAAATCGGGCATGACATCGACGACCGCTGCGCCTTCGCCACCTTCGACCGTAGCCTCGACGAGGTACCCCGGCTTGGCCGGCGCCTCGGAGCTGAACAGCCCCGTGGTCACTTCCCGAAGCCCGACAATGGCGAGGGCCGTGGCAAGCCCGGCACCGGCTATCTTATTGAAAGTGATGTTGCTCATCGAACCGAAACCCAAAACCTGGAAGGCCCGAGAGAAGGCCCGTCCTGCGGCGGATTCCCGCCCCTTGTTGCGTTCGCGTCTCTTACACGCTACCGGCGCTGGCGCAACCGGACAGTTGGCCCGCAGCCCAGGTTCATGACACCGATCCTCCTCATCCCCGCGCGACTGGCCGCGACGCGGCTCCCTGGCAAGCCGCTCGCCGACATCGGCGGCCTTCCCATGATTGTCCGCGTGGTCCGCCAGGCCGAGGCGTCAGGCGTTGGTCCGGTGGCTGTGGCGGCGGGCGACCCCGAGATCGTCGCGGCCGTCGAGGCCGCCGGGGGCCGCGCCGTCCTCACCGATCCCGACCTGCCGTCCGGTTCTGACAGGATCCTGGCCGCCCTCCGGATGCTGGATCCCGACGGTCGCCATGACGTGGTCATCAACCTGCAGGGCGACATCCCCTTCATTGCCCCCGAAGCGATCCGGGCCTGCGCGGGCCTGCTGTCCGAGCGTCCGGAGGCTGACATCTCCACCGTCATGGTCGCCGAATCGGATCCCGGGGACCGGATGAACCCGGACATGCCCAAGGTGGTCGCCGCCATGGCACCGGATGGCCGCTCGGCCCGCGCCCTGTACTTCACCCGCTCGGTCCTCTTTGGCGAGGGCCCGGTCTGGATCCATCACGGC
>JBMOEP010000297.1:0-3013 GCA_049314675.1 Phenylobacterium sp. | reverse complement strand
CCAAGCGGCGGGTCTATGGGCAGGTGGGCATCGACGCCCTCGCCGGCCCTTCGGAGATCCTGGTGGTGGCGGATGCGGCGAATGACCCGGCCTGGATCGCCGCCGACCTGCTCTCGCAGGCCGAGCACGACCCGGCCTCGCAGTCGATCCTGATCACTGACGATGCCGCCTTCGCCGATCGGGTGGTCGCCGAGGTCGAGGCGCAGCTGAAGACCCTGGCCACCGGCGAAACCGCCGCCCGGTCCTGGGCTGACCACGGGGCGGTGATCCTGGTGCCGCTGGACGAGACCGCTGCCCTGGTGGATCGCCTGGCCCCCGAGCATGTCGAACTGGCCATCGCCGACCCGGAGGCCCTGTCGAACCGGATTCGTCACGCCGGGGCCATCTTCCTGGGGCGTTACACGCCGGAGGCCCTGGGGGACTATGTGGCCGGGTCGAACCATGTCCTGCCCACCAGCCGGGCGGCGCGCTTCTCTTCGGGCCTGTCACTCTACGACTTCCTGAAGCGCACCTCGCTCGTCCGGGCCGGGGAGGGCGGGTTGGCCATACTGGGCCCGCATACCGTCGCCCTGGCCGAGGCCGAGGGCCTGCCCGCCCACGCGCGCTCGGTCGCCCTGCGCCTGAGCCGGGGCGGGTGACGGCCATGCGCTGTGGCTCTAGGATTGGACGGTAGCTTGCGAACCGGACATGGCCGAGCCTGACCGCACCCTCCAGCGCCTGCAGAACGTCGAGCTGGACGATCAGTCCCTCGCGGCGGTCTCGCGCGACCAGGAGCAGGAACGGAAGATCGCGATCTTCGACCTGCTGGAGCAGAACTATTTCGCCCCGGAGGGCGCAGCCGGCGGGCCTTACGACCTGCACATGGGCCTGATCGAGAACCGGCTGATGCTGGACGTCTCCGGCCCGGACTACCAGCGGCGGCACATCCTTTCGCTGTCGCCCTTCCGGGGACTGATCCGGGACTATTTCATGATCTGCGAAAGCTATTACCAGGCCATCCGGCAGGCCACGCCGTCGCAGATCGAGGCCCTCGACATGGGACGCAGGGGCCTGCACAACGAGGCCAGCGAGCTCTTGCAGCGGCGGCTGGAGGGCAAGGTCGAGACCGACATGGACACGGCGCGCCGGCTCTTCACCCTGATCACCGCCCTGCACTGGAAGGGCTGAGGGGCGGGCCCTGTGCCTGGGCAGTCGACCTCGGCAGGCGACTTAAGGTATAGACCTCGGCTTCCGGCCCATTTACCCGCGATTCCGCAGGTCTGGTGCCGTTTTGTCGACCCCAAGTGTGGAGCCTGCATGGCCAAGGAAGAACCCCTCGAGTTTCCGGGCACCGTCAGCGAGGTGCTGCCCAACGCCACCTTCCGCGTGAAGCTCGAGAATGATCACGAGATCATCGCCCACACCGCCGGAAAGATGCGCAAGAACCGCATCCGGGTGTCGGCGGGCGACAAGGTGCTCGTGGCCATGACCCCCTACGACCTCACCAAGGGGCGCATCACCTTCCGGGTCCGCTAGAGTCGCCATGCCCCCAAGGCTGGTCCTGGCTTCCGAGAGTCCGCGACGCCGGGACCTGCTCGCCGCTATCGGTCTTTCGCCGGACCTCATCGCCCCCGCAGACATTGACGAGACCCCGCTCAAGGACGAGCTTCCCCGGCGGCTGGCCGCGCGCCTGTCCGCCGCCAAGGCCGATGCCGTCGCCGCAATCCATCCCGACGACTATGTCCTGGCCGCCGATACCGTGGTGTCGGTGGGACGCCGGATCCTGCCCAAGGCCACCGACGCCGACGAGGTGGCCCAGTGCCTGAAGCTGCTTTCGGGACGGGCGCACCGGGTGGTCACGGGGGTCAGCGTTCGCGGGCCCAGCGGCCGGCGGGGCGACCGGGTGGTGGAGACCCGCCTGAAGATGCGTCGCCTGACCGAGGCCGATATCCGCGCCTACGCCGACAGCGGCGAAGGGGTGCGCAAGGCCGGCGGCTACGGCATCCAGGGGCGGGCGGGGGCCTTCATCCTGTCGCTCAGCGGCTCCTGGCCAGCGGTGGTGGGTCTGCCCCTGCACGAGACCGAGACCCTGCTGAAGGGCTTGGGCTGGCGTCGGCCATGAGCGCGCGCCGGGCCTACCTGGACAGGACCCCTGGCGAGATCCGCGGCGTGGTCACCCTGGACGGGCGGCCCGAGCACCTGATTCTGGCCCGGGACGACGACGACCCGCGCCTGCAGCCTGGTGCCCGGATCGCCGCCCGGGTGCGAAAGGTCGAGCCAGCCTTCGCCTCAGCCTTCGTGGACCTGGGCGAGGGAATCGAGGGCCTCCTGGACTATCCCCCCGACCGCCGCCCCGTGGAGGGCGAGATGCTGGAGGTCGAGGTGCGCGCCGCCCCCCGGCCCGGCAAGCTGGCGGCGGTGCGCGCGACGGGTCCCGCCGAGGCGCCGGTGCGGCTCCTGGCACCTGGGCCCACGGTGGCTGATCGCCTCGCTCACCTGGTCCGCAGCCGGGAGCTCGTGTCCGGAGCCGAGGCTCGGAAGATGGCTGACGCCGCCGAGGAGGTGGCCCTGACCGAGGCCCACGTGCTGCCGGGCGGAGGCGTCCTGGTCATCGAACCCACCCGCGCCCTGGTGGCGGTGGACGTGGACCTGGGACCGCGCAAGGGGCCGGATCCCAAGTCCCTGTTGCGTCAGCTCAACCTGACCGCCATCGCCGAGACGGCGCGCCTGCTGCGGCTGAAGGGACTGGGCGGACTTGTGGTCATTGACCTGGCCGGGCGTGGCCACGACGGGACCGCCCTCCTGAATGCCGCCCGCAACGCCTTTTCCGTCGATAATCCCGGGGTCGCCTTCGGGCCTGTCAGCCGCTTCGGGACCCTGGAGCTGACGGTTCCCCGCCGCACCCGCGCCCTGGCCGAGATCCTGCTTGAACCCGGCGGCGCGCCCAGCGACCACACCCTGGCCCAGAGGCTGGTCCGCCGGGTCGAGAGCGAGGCAGAGGCCGAGACGGGCCGGGTCGTAAAGATCCGGGCGG
>JBMOEP010000296.1:0-3022 GCA_049314675.1 Phenylobacterium sp. | reverse complement strand
GCGGCGATGGGCGCATCAAGTTCAACCCCCTGGCCAACTGGGACAAGGCCGCGCTCGAGGCCTACATGCAGGCGCATGGCTTGCCTGCACACCCCCTGGTTGAACACGGTTATCCTTCTGTCGGGTGCTGGCCCTGCACCCAGCCGGTCGAGGCCGGGCAGGACGTCCGGGCCGGCCGCTGGGCGGGTTCCGAAAAGACCGAATGCGGGATACACGTCGCCCGCGCGCCGGGGGCGGTGAACGACCTCGGCGGCGATATCTGATCCTGCGTTCCGCCCGGAAATCCTCGTGACCGACGCCCCTCCCGCGCCCCAAAAGAAATCAGGTGCCTTCGCCGTAGAGACCGTGACCTGGGTCCATCACTGGACCGATAGGCTGTTCTCGTTTCGCACGACCCGTGACCCCGGATTTCGTTTCCAAAGCGGCCAGTTCGTGATGGTCGGCCTGATGGTCGAGGGCAAGCCGCTGGTGCGGGCCTATTCCATCGCCAGCCCCTCCTGGCACGACGAATTGGAGTTCTACTCGATCAAGGCTCCCAACGGCCCCCTGACCTCGCGGCTCTGCGACATCGAGGTTGGTCAGACGGTCCTGATCGGCCGCAAGCCCACCGGGACCCTGGTCCTCGATGGCCTGAAGCCTGGCCGACGCCTCTACATGCTGGGGACGGGTACGGGCCTGGCCCCCTGGCTGTCCCTGGCCCGGGACCCGGACGTCTTCGAGCGCTTTGAGACCGTGGTGGTAACCCACACAGTCCGCGAGATTGCCGACCTCAACTATCGGGAACTCTTCGAGAGGGAGCTTCCGAATGACGAGATCCTGGGCGAGCTCATTGGGCCCAAGCTCAAGTACTACCCCACCGTGACCCGGGAGCCCTTTCCGACCCGAGGGCGGATCACCGACCTGCTCGCTTCAGGCCAGATGTGCCGGGACCTCGGCCTGCCCGAGCTCGACCCGGCGGTCGACCGCCTCATGCTTTGCGGCGGGCCCTCGGTCCTGGGTGACCTGAAGCCCCTCCTGGAGTCGCGCGGGTTCGTCGAAGGGTCCCTGGCGCACCCCGGGGACTATGTTCTCGAACGGGCCTTTGTCGAAAGCTGACCTGTTCAGGCCGGTGGGCAGCCCTTGAACTGGCCCACCCGGCTGACCGTCAGGTGGGTCAGGTTCAGCCCCATGACCGGCTTCATCGAGGCGGAACCGGATCCGGTGAAGAGGTCGATGCGGTTGCCCTTGATGGCACCTCCGGTATCCGAGGCATACCAGTAGCCGTCATGGACCCGGCCATTGGGCATCCGCATACCCACGGTCTCCTGGATGAACAGGACGGTCCGCCTGGGGATGAGGCGGGGATCGATGGCTGCGGTGCGCATGGCCACCACCTTGCAACCGAGGGAGTCCAGGGTGCCGACCCCGCGGGCGCCGATGGGGTAGAGGGTGGCCTTCAGTTTCATCTCGGGCGAGCCGGGGATCGACCCGGTCATGGCGCCCAGGAGCAGGTCGCCCAGGGGATCGGGCGCGGCCTGCGCGTCAGCAGCTGCTGGGATTGCGGCGAGCAGGGAGGTCAGTGCGGCCAGGGCGGCGAGGCGGCGTCGCATGACGTCTCCTTCTTCGTCGTTGATCTGTCGTCGGCGGACTTTTAACGATAGCGGGCGTTTTCGGCAACATTGAGGTCCCCATGAGAGTCTTTGGAGACTCGATCTCGGGCAACTGCCTGAAGGTGAAGTGGACCGCCGATCACCTCGGCCTGCCTTACGAATGGGTAGAAACGAGCGTGCTTACCGGCGAGACCCGGACCCCGGACTTCCTCGCGATGAACCCGGCCGGGCAGGTGCCCCTCGCCGTACTCGACGATGGCAGGCCCCTGGCCCAATCCAACGCCATCATCCTGCACCTGGCCCGGGGGTCCGCCCTGATCCCGACCGATCCCTACCGCCAGGCGCGGATGTTCGAGTGGATGTTCTGGGAGCAATACAGCCACGAGCCCTTTGTCGCCGTGGCGCGGTTTCAGGTCCGGTATCGGGGCCGGGACCCGGCCACCCTGGAGCCTGAGCTTGTCGGGCGGGCTGAGGCGGCCCTGGACCGGCTCGAGTCCGCCTTGTCCGGTTCGACCTGGCTTGTCGGCGACGCCTTCTCCCTCGCCGACATGACGCTGCTGCCGTACACTCGTTTCGCCCCCGAGGCGGGTCTAGACCTCTCCCGGTGGAAATCTCTCATGGCCTGGATACGTCGAAGTGAAGACGTGCTTGGCCTCGCCCCCTTGGGAACTTCCTGATGACCTCATGCCTCCGGGTGCTTCCTGTGGTGCTCGCCGTGACCTTCGGGGCTTGTGGCCCGGTCCTGGCCTGGGGCTCGTCTGGGCACCGAATGGTCGGCGTGGCGGCAGCCGAGGCGCTACCTGCGACGCTCCCGGCCTTCCTCCGGAGCCGGGAGGGGGCCGCCGATGTCGGTGAGTTTTCCCGCGAACCGGACCGCATCAAGGGGTCCGGGCGCGCCCTTGGCGTGGCCCTTGATTCCGGACACTTCCTGGACGTCCTTGAAGATGGGACTGTGCTTGGCGGCCCCCGGCTTGAAGCCATGCCCACGGATCGCGAGGCCTTCGAAACGGCCCTGAGGACGGCGGGGACCAACACATTGAAGGCCGGCTGGCTCTACTACTCGATCCTTGAGAACCAACAGCAGCTGACCCGGGACTTTGCGATGTGGCGGGTCCTGTCCTACGCCGCGGGCACGGAAAAGAACCCTGGACGGCGAGCCTGGTTCCGCGCGGACCTGAAACGCCGGGAGGCAGCTGCCCTCCAGACCCTGGGACGTCTCTCGCACTACGTGGCGGATGGCTCCCAGCCCCTGCACATGACCATCCACTACAATGGCTGGGCCCAGGGCCCGAACCCGGAGGGCTTTACGACGGCACGGATTCACGGTCCGTTCGAGGGCGACCTGGTCGCCAGGGCCGTGCCGATCGAGGACGTCCGCAGGGCCATGTCGTCGCAGGGCCAGGTGCTGGAGGGGCCACTGGAGACCCGTATCT
>JBMOEP010000295.1:0-3028 GCA_049314675.1 Phenylobacterium sp. | reverse complement strand
CGGGTCATCCGCATCCCGGCAGGCGCCGCCACCGCGACCGCCTGGCGCGACGGGGACCTGACCGTGACCGCCATCAGGGTGTCGCATGACCCCGTGAGCCCGGCCTTCGGCTACCGGTTCGATTACCGGGGCCGTTCTGTCTCGATCAGCGGCGACACGATGAAATGGCCCGCCTTCGCTGAAGCCTCGAAGGGCGTCGACGTCATGCTGCATGAGGCCCAGAACGAGGCCATGACCCGCCAGCTCTCCCAGGCCCTGAAGGGCATGGGGAACGCCCGGACCAGCTCGATGATGGCCGACACCCTGAGCTACCATGCCACCCCTGTTGAGGCCGCAGACCTCGCCCGGGCGGCGGGCGCCAAGCGCCTGGTCCTCTACCACCTGACCCAGGCGGGCCTGCCCATCTTCACGCCGGAGGCCTTCACCCGGGGCATGGATGACGGCGGCCCCCTCGACTGGCGGCTGGCGAAGGACGGCATGACCATCGACCTGCCCTCCGGGAGCGACGAGATCCGCTTCAGCCAGCTCTAGGTCAGCCCGGTACCCGGCCGCGTTCACCTCCGGCTAACCATCCCAGACTAACTTCCGATCCGTTGGAACCGGATCCGGAAGGTCGCAGGACATGCAGAGGAAGGCCGTCATGGCCCTGGCCGCCGCTGTCGCCGCGGTCGCCGCCGGTCAGGCGGTGATGGTCTTGGCGCCTGTGGTCCGCGCCTCCACGGCCCTCCTGCCCGCCCCCCGCTCCACCGCCCCGCCGCCGGCCGCCATCGCCATGGGACGGGACGGCCACTACTGGGCCCAGGCACAGATCAATGGCCATTCGGTCCGCATGCTGGTCGACACCGGCGCCACCGTGGTGTCCCTCACCGCCGCCGACGCCCGGCGGATAGGCCTGGACCCGGACTCCCTGACCTATGGCCTGAAGGTGGCCACCGCCGCCGGTGAGGCCCGGGCGGCCCGCATCACCCTGCCCTCGGTGGCCGTCGACGGGGCTGAGGTCCGCAATGTGGACGCCCTGGTCCTCGACCGGGACACCGACGCCTCCCTGCTGGGGATGAGCTATCTCAGCCGGCTGTCAGGCTTCGATTCCAACCGCGAGACCCTGCGCCTGCACCCCTGAGCCCGCCACCTCGGCAAGCGCCCTGATGATGACCCCGGCGTCGGCCCCAGGCCGCACAGATTCCACCGTCAGGATCCGCCGCCAGGCCCGCGCTCCGCGCCGTCCCTGGAACAGGCCGAGCATGTGCCGGGTCATGGCCGCCAGGGACACGCCCTCAGCAAGGCGCGCCTCCACATAGGGCAGGTAGGCCTCCACGGCCGCTTCCGGCGTGACCACGGCGGCCTCGCCGAAGATCCGGGCGTCCACCTCTCCCAGCAGGCCCGGGTCGTGATAGGCCGCCCGCCCCAGCATGACCCCGTCGAAGTCGGCCAGCAGGGCCTCAGCCGCGTCAACGTCGCCGATCCCGCCGTTCAGCACGATGGTCAGGGCAGGCCGCTCCCGCTTGAGCCGCCGGACCAGGTCGTAGTCCAGGGGCGGGATGTCGCGGTTCTCCTTGGGCGACAGGCCTTTCAGGATCGCCTTGCGCGCATGGACGACGAAGGTGTCCACCCCGGCGCCCGCACAGGCGTCGACCAGGCTGAAGAGGCTGGCTTCCGGGTCCTGGTCGTCCACGCCGATCCGGCACTTCACCGTCGCCGGAACCTGCACGGCCTGCCGGATGGCGGCCATGCACTCGGCCACCAGGCCAGGCTCCAGCATGAGGCAGGCCCCGAAGCGCCCGGACTGCACCCGGTCGGAGGGGCAGCCCACGTTCAGGTTGATCTCCTGGTAGCCGAAGTCCTCGCCGATCCGCGCCGCCGCCGCCAGCTCCGCCGGGTCGCTGCCACCCAGCTGGAGGGTGACGGGAGGCTCGGCCGCATCGAAGCCCAGCAGCCGCTGGCGGTCGCCATGCAGCACGGCCGCGCTGGTCACCATCTCGGAATACAGGAGGGCGCGACGCGTCAGTACCCGGTGGAAGGACCGGCAATGCCGGTCGGTCCAGTCCATCATCGGGGCGACGGAGAAGCGGTGGGAGGGGGTGTCAGTCAAGGTTTTGAGCGTTCCGGACCGCGAAACGCCAGCTCTTTAGCCCATTCCGGCATTACACGCACGTGACATCGGGCGGCGGGCTTGGCAGGGTCTCCTCAAGCGATTCCCTGCTTGAAAGGATTTCCATGAACATTTCTGACCTGGTCGACGCTGTCGCTGCGACCGACTCCAAGCTGACCAAGGCCCAGGCCAAGGCCGCCATCGAAGCGACCTTCGCCGCCATCCGCGACGCCGCCGCCAAGGGCGACGAAGTCTCGGTGCCTGGCTTCGGCAAGTTCGCCGTGCAGTCCAAGCCGGCCCGCACGGGTCGCAATCCCTCGACCGGCGCGACCATCGAGATCGCCGCCTCCAAGGCTCTGAAGTTCAAGCCCGCCAAGGCACTCAAGGACGCCCTGGTCTAGGAAAGACGCGTCGCGGACCGGCGGAAACCGCCCCCGCCCCGGATACGGTCGCGCGGCTTCAGGCCACCCCGAGAACCGCGGCGAGGACCATGAGAATCCCAACCAGCCCGACCGCCCACAACAGGGGGCGGATCTTGGGAAGGCCCAGCAGGTAGACCACCGCATGGGCCGCCCGCGAATAGAAGAACAACTGGGCGCCAAGGGCCGTCGTCGGCCCCAGAGCTCCCGTGGCCGCAGCGACCAGGATCAGGGGCGCAAAGATCGTCAGGCCCTCACGGTGGTTGTCCACGACGCGGAGCGCCCGGGCATGGAAGCCTTCCGGCGGACTGAGCCCGTCCCGGGCATCCGCCATGACCTGAAGGCCCTTTGAGCGGACCCCCGCCACGGCCTGGATGACGACAAGAACCAGAAGCAGAACTGTCGAATAGACGAGAAGCCTGAGTTCGATCGGCATGTGTCCCTCCCTGTTGCGTCGACCCCCTCATGGAGCCGTCCACAGGGGGCAAGGCTGTGCCGCTTCCTCATCGGCGTCAACGGG
>JBMOEP010000294.1:0-3042 GCA_049314675.1 Phenylobacterium sp. | reverse complement strand
CACCGTGGTGCGCGTCAGCGAGGCAAAGGAGGGCGTGAAGCTGGAAGAGGGGCAAGGGCTGGGCGAAGATTGCGCACTCGCCGAGGTGGACCGCGCAGGGGATACAGTGTTGCCCTGTGATGACGTAGGCGCCAGTGAGTGCGAGGCGCGGAAACTAGCGACGGTGCCGGGCGGAGGCAAGCCTGCGCGCGCGAAGGGCGGGGTCTAGCCGTCTTCCTCGTCCACCGGCAGCACGGCCAGGCCGTCGGGGTCGGCATGGAGGATGTCGCCGGGTACGAAGACCACGCCGCCGAAGGCGACGGGGGCGTCGCGCAGGCCCTCGCCGCGCTTGAGCGTGCGCATGGGGCAGGTGCCCAGGGCCTTGATGCCGAGGTCCATGTCGGCCAGCTCGGCGGTGTCCCGCACGGCGCCGAAGACCACCACCCCGGCCCATCCGTTCTTCACGGCGTCGGCGGCCAGGTTGTCACCCAACAGGGACCGGCGCAGGGAGCCGCCGCCGTCCACCACCAGCACCGCGCCCTCGCCGGGCTCGGACAGGGCCTGCTTGACCAGGGCGTTGTCCTCGAAGCAGCGCACCGTGCGGATCGGGCCGGAAAAGGCCGCGCGTCCGCCGAAGTCGCGGAAGGCGACGTGGCAGACCTCGATCACGTCCTCGTAGGCGTCGCAGAGATCGGCGAGGGTCGTCATGGGGCGTCTCCAGTTCGGCCGGGTCGGACCGGGCGACGGAACTATGCTCCGCCTCCCGGCCCGCAGCCAGTCGTTTGCGACCAACCTTCGCCGGGGACGAGGTGCCTACTTCGGCGGGGGGTTGACCACCTGATAGCCCGTGCC
Source organism: Phenylobacterium sp. (assembly GCA_049314675.1). Lineage (GTDB taxonomy): Bacteria > Pseudomonadota > Alphaproteobacteria > Caulobacterales > Caulobacteraceae > Phenylobacterium. The sequence goes on along the minus strand of JBMOEP010000294.1, from coordinate 2,211 downwards.
GCTGCCCGTCTGGACCGGCTGGTAGTACTTGCCGTTGCAGTACAGATAGACCTGTCCGCCCGACATCTGCTCCTGACAGGCGCTGCCGTTGCTCTCGGTGGGCTTGGTGGTGACGATGGAGCCGACGATGGCGGCGCCCGCGGTCACCACGGCGGCCTTGCCGACGAACTCCAGGAACTCGTTGTCGTTGCGGTCGTCATAATAGTAGCCGCCGCCGTAATAATAGCCGCCGGAGCGGTAGCCGGGAGGCGGGGCGCCATAGCGGCGCTGATCCATGGGCCGGCCGTTATTGACCACCACGTTGTTGCCGCCGCTGCCGACGTTCACATTGCCGCGACCCTGGGGGTTGACGCTTCTCTGGGCCGACGACCGGACGTCCCGGGGGCCTTCGACGCGCTGGGCCGGGCCGGGGCCGACGGCGGCCCGGGCGACGGGTGCACCGGGGCGGGCGGCGCCCGCTCTTGCCTGGGACAGGGCTTCGGCCGGGATCAGGATCGCCAGGGCCAGGGCCGGCGCCAGCAGGTGGAGGGATCGGATGCGCATGTTGTGTCTCCTCACTTTGCGGCCGGTTCGTCGCGGAACCGGATCTGCTTCGCGCCGGGCGCGGGCTTGAAGGTGAACTGGCCGTCCGTGCGGCGGGGCGAAAGGTCCCACCGGATCAGGGCCGTATACTGGGGCTGGGCCGCGTCGGTCAGGGACGTGATGACCATCTTGCGGGGCAGGGGCTTGTCGCCCTGCTCGATCCAGATCTGGAAGTCGACGCCCGGCTGGCGGAAGGCGTAGTGGTCGGTCACGACGCCGCCGACCCGGGAGGTCCCGATGCGAAAGCCCTCGGTCGGCTTGTCGGTGACCGAGGAGGGGTCGCCCCAGCGGAACAGGTCCTGCAGGGGGAAGTCGATGCCGTAGGCGGTGTAGGCCTTGCTGAGCAGGTTCGAGATCGAGCCGGTCAGGGGCGCCTGGGCGTAGTAGCCGTCCTCGCCGGCCACCGTGAAGGCGGCGCCGTCAAAGTTGGCGTTGACGACACCCTGCGGGCCCTCGAGCCGGGCCGTGAGGCGGTTCGGCGTCTGGACGGCGTAGTCGACCATCCGGTCCAGCTGGATGCGCTGGCCGTTGTTCAGGATGGTGTCGGAGCTGCTTTCGACATGGACGTCGAAGTTCTTCAGGGTGCGCAGGTAGGCGCCCATGCGGTCGAGGGCGGCGGCGGCGGCGGGATCCAGCGCCGGTGCTGCAGCGGGGGCGGAAGGCGCCGCGGCCTTGGCCGGTTTCGCGGGCGTAGCCGCCTGGGCCGCCAGGGGGGCCGCCGCGCTGGCGACCGCAGCCGCCAGTATCAGGTTTCGGAGGAGAGCCATCGGATGTCCTGTTGTGGTTGCAAAACCAGCCTGCACCCTGCGCCCGCCGCGCGCTGTCCGATATTGGTCAATTGGCAAGAGCCCTATCCGCGTCGGTTATGGCCGCGCCGTAATTCCGCCCCCGGGCCGGAGGGGGTCAACCGAGCCGCCCTTGACCCCCTCAGTCGGCTTTGCCGACAGCTCCCCCTGATGGGGAGCAATTGGGCGCTGTCATTCCTCCCCCCTGGGGGAGGTGGACCGCGCAGCGGGCCGGAGGGGGTCAACGGAGGCGGGGATTGACCCCCTCACCGGGCTTCGCCCGGAGCTCCCCCTTGGGGGAGCAATTCGCCGCTCCAACTCCCCCCCTTCAGGGCGCGCCGCCTCGGGGGCTTTCCCTGCCGGGCCGGGCGCGTTAAGCCCTGCCGATCAACCGGCGGAAGCGTACCGGAAGGGGGAGGATCATGAGCCTGAAAGGCAAGGCCTACATTATGGGGGCGTGGGAGCATCCCACCCGCGATGCCCCGGACAAGACCACCGCCCAGCTGCACTTCGAGAGCGCCCGGGGTGCCCTGGCCGACGCTGGCCTCGCCTTCGACGACGTGGACGGCTATTTCTGCGCCGGAGATGCGCCGGGCTTCGGCGGCATGTCCATGGTCGACTATATGGGCCTGCGCAATGTCCGCCACCTGGACTCCACCGAGACCGGCGGCTCCTCCTGCATCCTGCACGTGGGCCACGACGTCCAGGCCATCGCCGCCGGCAAGTGCCAGGTGGCCCTGATCACCCTGGCTGGGCGTCCTCGCCAGGGGCAGGGCGGCCGTCCCGGCGGCGGCGCGCGCCCCGGCCAGCTGTCCGACGGCGCCCCCGAGGCCGGCTTCGAGAA